>CAZBRW010000012.1:0-17966 GCA_964494555.1 uncultured Candidatus Pelagibacter sp.
TTATTGAAATATTTCTACCATAATCATTTTCTTTTTTATGTATAGATCTTCTTGCACTAAATAAGTAATTTTTTGGGCTATAAGTATTTTTTTTAATTATATCTATTTTTTTTAATCCTAAAGTTTTCAATTGATAATAAATATACATATTTAGGCTAAAATATGTTTTATTTTTAATTTTCTTAAAAAAAATTTCATTTTTTTTATTTTGTCTTAAAAACCTCGACTTAAAATCTTTCTTAATTTCATAACTTTGTTGAGATATACACGGTCCTATTGCTGCGATTAAGTTATCTGATTCGCTTCCACACTTAATAAAATATTTTACAACTCTTTTTACAATTCCCTTATAAGCACCTTTCCATCCAGCATGAATAGCAGCTATGATTTTTAATTTTTTATCATAAATTAATATTGGTGCACAATCGGCTGTAAGTACACCCAAAATAATTTTTCTTTCTTTTGTTATTAAAGCATCGCCTATTAATTTTCTTGATAAAAATTTAGATTTTTTATCTAAAAAAAAAAATTTATTACTGTGGACTTGATTTAATAGAGTCATATTTTTGTATGATGAACCTATTTTTTTACATACGATTTTTAAATTTTTTTCTACACTAATTTTATTATCCTTAGATCCTACTCCACAATTTAAACTTTTATATATTCCTTTAGAAAGGCCACCAGTTCTATTAAAAAAATAGTGTTTTATCTTATTGTGTTTTGCAAGTTCTTTTGAGCGAAACATTATTTAAAACCTAAAAAATTATTTTCTTTACTATTATATGCAAATATTACTTTAAATAATTCGCCCATTAATTCTTTATGTAAAAGTCTTTTAAGAGTACTATGCATATAATCTAATTCTGTATTATTCATTTTATTTTTTAAGATATTGGCTCTTTCAATTATGCCCATTCTTTCTAAAAAAAATTTCTGAGACACTATTTCTTTTACTTTTAAATTATTTTCTTCAAAATATTCCTTTAAAAGATTAAAATTTACTAAGGAAGTGATATCTGCTTTACCTAGATTTTTTAACAATCTTTTTATAGGCATTTTTTTATTTTCCATAACTGCCTGAATAGTGCTTTTGTTAATACTTTTAATATATCCGTAATCAATTAGCAAAATTCCACCAGATAGTTTTGAAATTATTTTACTAATTTTATTTAATTCTTTAAATCCCAATTTTGGATACTCGATAAATTGTAAATTTTTAAAATTTTTATATGTTTTAATTTTTAATACATCTTTATAAGAAGCTTCTTTATAATTTTCTTGTAATTTATTTTCATTATTAATAATAAAACATTTTTCAAATAATTTTTTTTTTTTATATTTAAATTGTTTAATTGGAATTGCGTCAAAAAACTCGTTTCCAAAAAAAATGGTTGGACCATTTTTTATTTGATTAAAATTTTTAATCCATTTAACTTTTGAGCTAGTCACCTTTTTTTTTTGAATATTTCTTAGTAGTTCACTTTTTTCATATAAATATATTCTTATAGATACTTCAAATTCAGGAAAATTTTTAAATGTGTTTAGCAAAACTTTTGTAAGACTCCCGTCCCCTGGTCCTAGTTCGATAAAGTTGAATTTTTTAGGTTTACCTATTTTTTCCCATGTCGAAACCAACCATATTCCAATTATTTCTGAAAATAGATTTGAAATTGTAGGCGCTGTTATAAAATCCCCTCTCTGTCCAAATGGATTTTTTTTCGAGTAATAACCAATTTTTGGTTTATATAAAACCTTTTCAACAAATTCATCAACAGGGATTAGTGTGTTTGTCTTAAATTTAAATAATTTTGAGAAATATTTCATTTTCTAAAATAAAGAAATGTTCCAGCACAAATCATAGCTGCACTTAAAGCTATGCCCATACTAATTGAACTAAATAAGTAGCCAATTTGCACATCAGGTTCTCTAAAAAATTCCGAAATTATTCTTAAAATTCCATAAAAAATTAAAAATGAATATGAACAATCTCCAATTTTATAATTTTTCCTAAAGTAAATTAAATTCATTAAAAAAAATAAAAGTATTCCTTCCAAAAATGCCTCGTATAACTGTGACGGATGTCTTGGATAATTATCAATAAGAGGGAATATAACTCCCCAGTTAGCATCTGTAGTTTTACCAATTAATTCACCATTTACAAAATTTGCTATTCTTCCAAAAAAAATTCCTATAGGTGATGAAATAGCAACCAAATCTAGAAAGAAAAAAATTTGTTGTTTATTTTTTTTTGAAAAGAAATAACTACTTATTATAATGCCGATCAGAGCACCATGAAAAGACATGCCACCAGTCCAAATCATAAATATTTCTAGTGGGTTTCTAATATAAAAGTCTATGTTATAAAAGATAACATAACCTAACCTTCCACCTAGTATTATACCAACGATTAAATATGTTACATAATTGTCGAATAGATAATTAAGTTTTTTGTCATTTATTAATTTTTTGCAATAAATCCAACCAAATATTATTCCAAATATATAGGCAAGGGAATACCATCTGACTTCTAGAGAAAAAAAACTTAAGGCCACAGGATCAAAGTTATTGATAAACATTAAATAATTGTATTATAAATCTATTAAATAAAATTTAAATTATTTATATGACAAAATCTAGGTTTGTATTAGACAAATTATCGAAATTTTTAGAAGAGGGTATCATAAACTATAAAGATTTAACGAATGAAGTACTTACTATTTTAAAGTCTAAAAGAGATGAGGTAATTTTTAGGATGAAGCTAACAAGCAAAGAAGAGACAGAAATATTAAAAAAAAGGGTTGAAAATCTAGAAAAAAAAATTGAAATTCTCGCAAAAAAAAAAATTTTTAAAAAAACTAAGAAGGCAAAGAAATCATAACTTTCAATCCACCTAATGAAGATTTTCCAAGCTCAATTTTCCCACCGTGGGATTGTATTATGTCAGATGATATTGATAAACCAAGCCCAACACTAGATTTTGCATCAGCTCTACCTTTGCTTACTTTATAAAATGGTTTAAAAACATTTTCATATTCAGATGTTGGAATACCCGGTCCATCATCTTCAATAATTATCCTTAAATTATTTTTAAGTTCTTCTATTTTAAAATCAATTTTTTGTGCATATTTTTGTGAATTATCTATAAAATTATTTATACATCTTTCAATTAAATTTTTTCTTCCACTAAAGTAAATAGTTTTTTTTTTTTCAAAACCAATCATATTACTTTCATTTTTACTAATTATTTTTTCTATTAATTTTGTTAAATCAAATTCTTTAGTTTTTTCAGTAGCTCCAGTACTTGCAAATTGAAGATAGTCATTTAACATTTTTTCCATTTCATCTATATTTTCAGATAATTTTTTTGAAAGTTTTTTATCAGAAATTAATTCTAGTTGAAGCTTCATTCTGGTTAAGGGAGTTCTTAAGTCATGGCTAATTCCTGACAACATTTCTGATCTTTGATTTAAATGTCTAATAATCCTTTTCCTCATCCTATCAAATTCGTAGCCTGCTTTTCTTATCTCAAGTGCTCCCGAAGGTCTAAATTGCTCAACATCCTCACCTTTCCCAAATTTTTCTGAAGCTTCTGCCAATTTAATTATAGGTCTAGTTTGATTTTTCAAAAAAATTATTGCAATAGATATTATTAATAAAGCTGGAACAGTTATCCATAATCCAAATAATCTTGCTGAGCTACTTGTTAATCTATCTCTTGGAATATAAAATTGAAAATATCCATCCTCATACTTAATTTTTAAATCAATACTTTCTTTATAAATTGTTGTATTGAACCAATAATCAAATCCTTTTGATTTAAGTTCTCTCCTTAAAGATCTGTCTACTGGACTAAACCATCTCTCTTTTAATTTTTCAGGAATAATAGAATTTTTCACTAAATTAATTTTAAATTCTAAATTCTCTTCATATAATTTGACTATCATTTCCTTATTTCTTTCTTGTTTATCATAAGCCTGTAAAAAAGTTTTTATCTCAGCTACTAGCGCTCTAGTCATACCTTTGTTAGTTTTAATCCATAAGCTATCAAAAAAAACTATTGAGATAGTAAATTGTAAAATAATAATAGGCAAAGCAACAATTAATAAACCTCTATAAAATAGTTGCTTGGGCAAAATATTTTTTATAAATTTATTCAATCCAGAGAACATACCCTTCACCTCTTATTGTTTGTAAGTATTTTGATTTTTTTGGATCACTCTCAATTTTTTTTCTTAATCTAGTAATAATCACATCAATTGATCTCTCTTTTTCAATATTAATAATTGAAGATATATTTTGTCTTGAAAAAATTTTACCAGGAGAATTAATCATTTCTTCTAAAATAGACTTTTCTGCATTATTAATCTTGTACTCAATACTATTTTTTTTAATTATTAATTTGTTTAAATCAATTTTTACATCACCAAATTCAATAAGTCTTTTTGTAAATTTTGTTTTTGTTTTGTTAAGAATATTATTTATTCTTAATATTAATTCTTTTGGTTCAAATGGTTTTGCTAGATAGTCATCAGCACCAATTTCGAGACCTGTTACTCTTTCCGAGGGTTCACCTTTGGCAGTTAATAATATAATTGGAGTATTTAAATGATTTTTATTCTCTTGGGTAAATTCAAGACCACTTTTACCCGGCATCATTATGTCTAAAATAATTAAATCAAACTTTATAAATTTGATTTTATTTTGTGCATCTTCTGCATCTTTTGCGGTTGTCACTAAATATTTATTTTTATTCAAATATTCTTTTACTAGTTCTCTTATTTCTTGATCATCATCAACAACAAGAATATGTGTATCAAAATTATTCATTTATTATTTTCTTTAAAACATTATCAAAATTCAAAACTTCTTTTGAAGTAGAATTTATAAGTGCTTTATAAATTCTTTTCTTTTGAACAATAAATATTTCTTCATATATTTTTGTCCCCCTGTCACTAAGATATATATGCTTAATTCTTGTATCTTTATTATCTTTTTTAAACTCTATTGCATTAATTTTTATTAAATCTTTAAGCACTCTATTTAGACTTTGTTTAGTAACTTTGAGTTTTTTTAAAAGTTCAGATATTGAGATCCCCTCATACAAGGAAATTAGATGTAAGGCTTTATGATGAGCTACGCCGATTGAGTAATTATTTAAAATTTTTTTTGCATCAGCGAAGGTTTCCCTATAACCCATAAAAATCTTCTCTATAAAATGTTTTAATTGTTCATCTTTAAGGTATAGAAGCTGTTTCATATTGGTAAGTTATATTGACATATTATACATACAAAGATATTTTTTTAAAAAAAAAAATCTTTATGATTCCTTACGATAAAAGAGACGGCAAAATATGGTTCAATAATGAACTAATTGACTGGAAGGATGCTAAATTTCATGTCCTTAGCCATGGAATGCACTATGCTAGTTGTGTATTTGAAGGATTGAGAGTCTATGATGGAGAAATATTTAAGCTATCGGAACATACAGATAGACTTTTTCACTCTGCAAAAAGAATGGGAATAGACTTGCCATATTCAAAAGAGGAAATTAATTTAGCTACAAAAAAGATTGTAACTGTTCAAAAGGTACTAAATGGCTATGTAAGACCTTTTGCTTGGAGAGGAAGCGAAATGATGGCAATCTCTGCACAACAAACAAAAATTCATATGGCAATTGCTACGTGGGAATGGGGAACATATTTTGACCCAAAACTTAAAACTCAAGGAATTAAATTAAATGTATCGAATTGGAGAAGACCTTCACCAGACTCTATACCATGGGATACAAAAGCATCAGGACTTTATATGATTTGCACTTTGTCAAAACACGAAGCTGAAAAACAAGGTTATACCGACTCGCTGATGTTGGACCATGAGGGCAATGTTGCAGAGGCTACTGGAGCGAATATATTTTTTAAAGATACTAATGGAGAACTTCATACACCTTTACCAGATTCATTCTTAGATGGCATCACCAGAAGAACTGTAATTGAAATTGCAAAATCTAAAAATATTAAAGTTGTTGAAAGAAAAATAAAATTAAATGAAATTTCAAAATTTGTTGGATGTTTTTTAACTGGTACTGCTGCAGAGATTACACCTATATCCTCTATTTCTGAACACCAATATGAAGTTTGTAATTTGATTTTAGATTTGTCTGAAAGTTATGATAAATTAGTTCGTAAAAAGAAAGCTGCCTAATCTTTATTATCTTCAGAAATTGCATGATCAATACCCTTTCTTAAATAATCATATCCAGTATAAAGAGTTAGAAAAGCTGATAACCAAAGTAATACTATCCCAATAGTTTGCGCATTATAATCTTGAAAATTAATTATTTTATTTCCCGTTTCTCCAGTTAATAAAATGCTTATAGAAAACATTTGTAAAAATGTTTTTAATTTTGCTAAGCTTGATACAGGCATACTAATTTTTCCAATTGCCAAAAATTCTCTAAGACCAGATATAAGTATTTCTCTAGTCAAAATAATTATAGCTGCAATGACCTCAAAACCTCTAATTGTTTGGTCCATAACTAATAGAATAAGCGCGGCAGCAACAATGATTTTATCTGCAATAGGATCTAAAAGTTCTCCTAATTTTGATTCCTCCTTATACATTCTCGCAAGAAGACCATCCAAAAAATCAGTGAATGACGCTAAAACAAATAAAAAAAAAGGCACTATGTCACCGTAAAATCCTGGCAAGTAAAAAGTTAGTACAAAAAAAGGTACTATAATTATTCTTCCAATTGTAAGATAATTAGGAATTTTAATTTTCATTCGTGGAAAAAGTTATATATTTTTTTAGCCACTTTGTCCTCAACACCATCAACAGATTTAATTTCATCCAAACTAGCAGATTCCACTGCCCTTGCTGAACCAAAGTGATTTAAAAGAGATCTTTTTCTAATAGAGCCAATTCCCTCAATTTGATCTAATAAGGATTTGGTTAGTCCACGTTTTCTTTTTGCTCTATGAGCACTTATTGCAAACCTATGTGCCTCGTCTCTTAATCTTTGAAGAAAGAAGAGGGTAGAGTCATTCTTTTCAAATTTGTACTCTCTACCATTGTGAAAAAAAGTTTCATTTCCACTATTTCTAAATTTACCTTTAGCTATTGCGACAATTGGAATATCATGAAGCCCCAATTCATTAATTGTATCTCTTGCAACTGAGTATTGACCTTTACCACCATCAATAAGTAATAAATCTGGCATTGTTAAGTAATTATCCTTTTCTTGTAACGCTCTTTTAAATCTTCTACTTAGAACCTCTTTAAGCATTCCATAATCGTCCTGTTCATTTTTTTTAATTTTAATATTAAATTTTCTGTATCTTTTTTTAATAAAGCCCTCATCTCCAAATGCTATTAAAGCGCCAACACTATTTGTTCCTTGAATATGACTATTGTCGTAAACTTCAATTAAATTAATATTAGACTCAAGCCTAAATTTCTGTGAAACTTCTTCAAACAATTCTTTATTATTTTGACTTTCATAAAGTTTCCTATTCAAACTATCTTTAGCATTTTTAATTGCTTGATTAATCACTTTTAATTTAGAACCTTTTTTTGCAACTGAAATAGTAATTTGTTTAGCTTCTTTTTTAGTTAAAGTTTTTTCAATTAATTTTTTCTCTTTAATATCCTCGCTTAAAATTATAGAACTTGGTACAGTTTTGTTTTCATAAAACTGAGAAACAAAAGAATTAATTATATTTTTCAGACTATCATCTGGGTCGTGTTTAGGAAAAAAAGCTTGATTACCCCAGTTTTGTTTTGACCTATAAAAAAATATTTGAATGCAGGTTTTTCCTGACTCTTTATATCCAGCAATGACATCTGCTTCTACTAAATTTGCTTCGTTAATTCTTTGTGACGATTGAATAATATTTAGAGATTTAATTCTATCTCTTAAGATGGCAGCTTTTTCAAAATCTAACTCTTCACTAGCTTTTTCCATATCATTTGAAAGATTTTTTTGAATTTTTCTAGATTTTCCAGATACAAATTCTATAGCGTCCTCAACAGATCTTTTATAGTCTTTATCATTAACATAACCCACACATGGTGCTGAGCACCTCTTAATTTGATATAAAATGCATGGTCTTTGTCTATTTTTAAATACAGTATCGTCACAAACTCTTAACTGAAAAATTTTCTGTATCATTTTAATTGTCCAATTGGCTGATCCTGCAGACGCAAAAGGTCCAAAAAAGAAACCTTCTCTATTTTTTTTTCCTCTGTGCCTTTTTATTTGTGACCACTTGTCTTGATTTCCAATAAAAATGAATGGAAAAGATTTATCATCTCTTAGTAAAATATTAAATCTTGGTTTGAATTTTTTGATCAAATTTGCCTCTAAAAGTAGGGCTTCACTTTCATTTGATGTAGTTGTTATCTCTAATTTTTTAGTTTGAGACAACATTCTCTCAGTTCTTATTATGTGACTCTTTTCAGATACATAACTCTTAAGTCTATTAGGTAGGTTTTTTGCCTTTCCAACATACAGAACCTCGTTATTTGAATTTAACATCCTATAAACACCAGGCAGTTTAGGTACCAATGGGATTTCTTTTTTAATTACTTCTTTTCCGCTATCAGAGCTTACCATGGCTTCTTTTTTTAGAAATTTGAATACCAACAGATGAACAGTCTTTCATTATCTCCATTTTTTCTATTTGAAGGGTAATTTTATCTATTCTTTTATCTTTAAATAATTCATCAAAAACATCCTCAGCTAAAGTTTCTAAAAAATTATAGTGTTTATTTTTTGTAAGTTTTTTGACAAGCCTTACTAGTTTGTCATAGTTCACAATTGATTTTAAATCTTTATCGTTTGTAGGTTTTTTATCTAGGTAGTTTGCTTCTAAGCTAAATTTAACTTTTTGAGGTTTCTCTTTTTCGAAATCATAATATCCAAGTTTAAGGCTTAATATTAATTCGTTGATAATTACTTTTTTTTCGTAATTAAATAGAGATTTCTGAAGCTTAACTATTTTAAGGTTATTTTTTTTCATTAAAGTAAATTTTCTTTAAAGAAATTGATAAATTGAGGCATATAGGCGTCCGCATTATCTCCACCTATAGTAACGCCTTTGGAAATACATTTTTCTTTTTTCATGACTTTAAAAGCAGTTTTCCAAACTTTTCTTGGGTCTTTCTGTGCAGCTTCATAAAACGCTTCTTCTGAAGGAAAAACTTTGTGTTTATTTACCATCCATTCTACCCATATCGGATTAGTAAATCGACCTTCGTTATCAATATAAAAATCAGGACAGTCATGTAGTGTCATTGCCATTCTTTCCCTCCAAGGTTTTCTACCAGCGTACCATGCATGGTACCATCCTTCTTTAATATCTATTTTTACTTTTCCTGCTGAGGCCTTAATTCTCTCTGCATGTTCTTTACAGAATTTAGCTAAGGTGTAATCATCTAAAGCACCATGCACTACAAGTAATTTTGTATTGGATGTTAATTCTGGTTCTATGAAAAAACCAGCCATTCTACATTCTGCGGCTTCCGCAATAATTGCATCGAAACCATTCTTTCCTTCAAGAAATTTTGATGTAAATTTTACGTCAGATAAATAAAAAGAGTTAGTGCCACCTCTTGAGTGACCAGTTGTTCCAAATTTTCCATTTGATCTTGGATGATTTTGTAAAATTTTTAATGCCATTATTGCATCAATTGCTCCATTAATTAGAGGTACCTTAGACTGATCTCTCCAAATGGCTCTTGCACCTCTAGGACAAAAATTATCTATATACATAACACCTATCCCTGCGTTCAAAAGATTTTGTGTAGAGTGATAAACAAAATCATCCCAAATATAATCTCCAGGACCACCACTGCTGTGAGTGTGTATTACTATTGGAACTTTGTCTATTCCTTCTGGTAACTGCAGGTATCCAGTAATCTCAATTGTATTTTTTAAATGTCCATTTATTAATACGGTTCTTTGATCAAGCCCAGTGTAAGAATTAAATTTTATTAATTCTCCGCCTCTATGGGTTTTTAATTTTGAAATACCATATAACATCGAACGTTTTTTTGAACAATTTGCTTTAGAGTCAAAATTAAGATTTTTCGTTGAATGAGCATAAACATTTGTTGTAAATATTAATGTTAAAATAAGTAAAAATATTTTTCTCATTCTTTACCTCCCGTAATATTTAGTTTTTTTCATTTATTTCATTCTTGAAGCAATATATTCTTTAATAAGTGGATGATAATGCATAAAGCAATCTGCTTTGTTGATAATATGACCTTCATTTAATGGCTCTTGCCAATCTGATCCAGCTACATTACAATTTTTTCCATTGATTTTTTTATTTTCAGAAATTTCAATTCTTTGAAAGTTAGGAACATTATCCATCCAATCAGAAGTTAATCCCTCATAATGATCCAGCGGATGAGTGAAAATTAAAATTGGTGCATTTCCCTTTTTAATTATATCAATCTGATCTTGCCTCCACTGAGCCATACCAGGATACTTTTTATGAAATTTTTCCATAGCTTTTTCATAGCCAACTTTTTTTACTTTATATTTTTTTGATAAATTCCAAAAACATGCAGGCAGCAATGATATGCCTCCACCCACTTCGTTCATATATTTTGCTGAAAATCTTAATGTTGCCCATCCACCACAAGAGTGACCAGATATAAAAATTTGTTTCTTTGGTACGCCTAAGTTAACAAATTTTTTAACAACCTCCAAATTACCCTCAACTCTTCGATCCATTTTTGAGGTTCCTGGATAAGGACCTTCCCATTTTTTCATCCACATTCCTATTTTTCCTAATTTAGCACCTAAATCGCCTTCAAGTTGGCCCTGACAATGAATATAAACCATAATTTCTTTATCATTAATTTTTTGTCCTGCTAATTGGGTCCAATTCCTAAGCTCTCGAATCCAGAAACAATCTTTTGATTTAACATCATTTACACTGGAACCATGATTGTAAATTATTATTATTTTATCTTTAGGATTCTTTACTTCAAATTTTTCTTCAATTTCAATTTTATCTTTCCATTTATTTGTCGGTATTATAAAACCATCTTTTTTTATACTTTCCTTTGATGCATAAACATTGGTACATAATAACAAACTAATTAAAACTAGACCTAAATATTTTTTCATTCTTTTCCTCCCATTATATCTGGTGTTTGCCAGTTTAAACTTTGACCGCTATCAACGGAAATTACCTGTCCTGTAATAGATCTATTTTTAATAAAAAAGTCAACTGCATTACAGATTTGTTCTACATCTACTTTTCTTCTCAAAGGTGTTGCCATGTATTGTTTCTTGAAGTGTTTTTCAGATTGCCTTTTATTTTTTATAGTAGGACCCGGAGCTATACCATTGACTCGTATATTTGGAGCAAGACTCATAGCGCTAGTCTTCGTGAGAGTATAAAGGCCCGTTTTACTTATAGTGTATGAAAAAAAATATGGAGTTAATTTAAAAACTCTCTGATCGATAATATTAATAATATTGTTATTTTTTCCTCTAATATTTTTAGCAAACTCTTTTGATAAAAGTGCTGGTGTTCTTAAGTTTGTTCTTAAATGTTTACCCCAACTTTCTGTTGTAAAATTTTCAATTTTATCATTTTCAAATAATGATGCATTATTAATCAAACAATCAAAGTATTTTAATTTTGATTTGGCAAATTTCACAATTTTGTTAACATCTTTTTCAACACTAAGATCACCTTTAATCAAATAAACTTTAGTTCCTTTTTTGGATAATTTCTTTTTTAAATTTTCAGCTTTTGATTTCGATTTATTAAAATGGATTATTATTTCTTTTCTTGGGCCAGATAATTTTTCTGCGATTGCTGCACCTATTCTAGTTGCTCCACCTGTAATAATTATTTTATTTGCTTCCATTTCTTTTTACCTTTTTGCGCCCTGGTACCAGGCATACCCATTGTGGATCTACCTTTAGGATACATTTTATTATTTTTGCTATATTTTTTTAATTTAGGATTAAGTGTAATCTCTAATTCTGTACTTTCAAGTTTTCTTATTTCATCTCTGATTTTAGCAGCCTCCTCGAACTCTAAATTTGTTGCAGACTCTTTCATTTTTTTATTCAAAGCTTTAAGGTGTTTTTTAAGATTACTCCCAATATTAGAGCCGGTTCCAATTTTAACGTAATCTTTCTCATAAACACTTTCTAGCACATCATTTATTTCTTTCTTTACTGTTGTGGCGCTTATCTTATTTTTTTTGTTATAAGCTTGCTGTATTCCTCTTCTTCTATCTGTTTCCTCTAAAGCTTTTTTAATACTTTTAGTCTCTTTATCTGCATAAAGAATTACTTTACCATCCAGGTTTCTTGCTGCTCTTCCTATAGTTTGTATTAATGATGTTTCGGATCTTAAAAATCCCTCTTTATCAGCATCTAGTATGCCAACCAAAGCGCATTCAGGTATATCTAAACCTTCTCTTAGTAGATTAATTCCAACCAAGACATCAAAAACGCCTAATCTTAGGTCTCTCATAATTTCTATTCGTTCAAGTGTGTCTATATCTGAATGAAGATATCTAACCTTAATTCCATTTTCATGAAGATATTCAGTTAAATCTTCTGCCATTTTTTTTGTAAGAGTTGTTACAAGAACTCTATTATTTTTTTCTATTGTTTCTTTGCATGCTTGCATGAGGTCATCTACTTGATGTTTAGCAGGTCTAATTTCTACTGGCGGATCAATTAGACCAGTTGGTCTAATTACTTGGTCGATAAATTTTCCATCAGTTTGTTCTAATTCCCACGGACCTGGAGTAGCAGAAACAAAAATTGTTTGAGTTCTCATCATATCCCATTCTTCAAACTTAAGAGGTCTATTGTCCATACAAGAAGGTAATCTAAAGCCATATTCTGCTAAAGTACTTTTCCTAGATCTGTCACCTTTAAACATTCCGTTAAGTTGTGGAACAGTTACATGACATTCGTCAACAAAAATTAGAGTATTATCAGGAAAATACTCAAATAATGTTGGTGGAGGTTCTCCAGGTTTTCTTCCAGATAAAAATCTTGAGTAGTTTTCAATGCCTGCGCATGACCCTGTTGCCTCTATCATTTCTAAATCAAACTTAGTTCTCTCCTCTAATCTTTGAGCTTCTAATAATTTATTTTCTGCTTTATGTTTTTTTAATGTTACTTCTAATTCTTTTCTTATATTTATAACCGCCTGTTCAATAGTTGGTTTTGGAGTTATATAGTGACTATTTGCATAAATTTTTATTAAATTTAAATCTCTTACTTGATCCCCAGTTAATGGATCAAACTCTTCTATTTTTTCTAGCTTGTCTCCAAATAAATTTAGTCTCCATGCTCTGTCTTCTAAATGTGAAGGGAAGATTTCCAAATACTCTCCTCTTGCTCTAAAAGTTCCTCTATAAAAGTTTTGATCGTTTCTCTTATATTGTAAACTTACTAGTGACTTAATTATTTGTTCTCTATTGTAATTATAATTCTTTTGAAGTGTCAAAGTCATTTTGCTATATGCTTCAACCGATCCCAGTCCATAAATGCAAGAAACACTTGCTACAATCAAAACATCATCCCTCTCAAGTAGAGATCTTGTTGCAGAGTGTCTCATCCTATCTATTTGCTCATTTATAGATGCTTCTTTTTCAATATAAGTATCTGAACGTGGTACATAAGCTTCTGGAGTATAATAATCGTAGTATGAGACAAAATACTCAACAGCATTTTCTGGAAAAAAAGTTTTCATCTCACCATAAAGTTGAGCTGCCAAAGTTTTATTAGGAGCTAAAATCAAAGCTGGTCTGTTAGTTTCCTCAATTACTTTAGCCATTGTAAAAGTTTTTCCTGATCCAGTTACACCTAACAAAACTTGATTAAATTCACCTTTTTTTGCACTGCTTACGAGCTTTTTGATTGCTTCAGGTTGGTCACCCGCTGGTTTAAAATCTGATTTGATGACAAATTTTTTGCCACCTTCAAGTTTTCCATTTATTTCAGGATTTTTACTTTGAATATCTGTAATTAAATCTTGATATGTATTTTGCATATAAATAGAGTATTTTAATAATATATTTTTTCAATGAGCATAATATCAGATACTTTAAAAAGAATTAAGCCATCAGCTACTATTGCTGTAAGCCAGAAGGCAAGAGAATTAAAAGCAGCCGGAGTAGATGTGATAGGCCTAGGCCAAGGAGAGCCAGATTTTGATACTCCAAATAATATTAAAGATGCTGGCATTAAAGCAATAAAAGATGGAGATACTAAATATACAGCTGTAGATGGAACTCCCGCATTAAAAAAAGCAATTGTTGACAAGTTTAAAAGAGAAAATAATTTGTCTTATTCAACTGAGCAAGTAACGGTCGGAACAGGAGCAAAACAAGTTCTTTATAATGCCTTTGTAGCTACACTAAACAAAGGTGACGAGGTTATAATTCCAGCTCCATTTTGGGTTTCATATCCTGACATGGTTCTGCTAGCAGGAGGAAAACCTAAAATTATTAAATGTATGGAGAGCGATGGTTTTAAACTTACACCTAAAAAATTAAAAAAAGCTATTTCAAAAAAAACTAAATGGTTGATTTTAAATTCTCCATCTAATCCAACAGGAGCAGGGTATACAAAAGATGAAATAGAGGAATTATCAAAAATATTAATTAAAAATAAAAAAATTCATATACTAAGTGATGATATTTATGAACATATTCGTTATGATAATTTTAACTTTTTCACTATTGCTCAAATATCTAAGCTTAAAGAAAGAACTTTAGCATTAAATGGAGTAAGTAAATCATATGCAATGACTGGCTGGAGAATAGGTTATGCAGCTGGTCCCAAAGAATTAATTAAAGCAATGGGAAAGGTTCAGTCACAATCTACATCAAATACATCTTCCATAAGTCAAGCAGCAGCAGTCGAGGCTTTAAATGGAAATCAAGATTTTATATCTGAAAGATCAAATGCTTTTAAAAAAAGAAGAGATTTTGTTGTATCTTCTTTAAATAGTATTAAAGGTTTAAGCTGTGTAAAGCCTGACGGAGCTTTTTATGTTTTTCCGAATTGTAAAAAATTATTGAATAAAAAAACAAAATTAAAGACTGATGCAGATTTTGTTGAACAACTTTTGATAAAAGCAAACGTTGCGGTGGTTCAAGGCTCAGCATTTGGATTAGATGGATATTTTAGAATTTCGTATGCAACGTCTATGGAAAAACTCAAAGTTGCAATGGATAGAATAAAAACTTTTTGTGAAAATTTAAATAATTGATGAAAACTGCACTAGTATTTGGATCATCAGGTCTAGTAGGCAATCATCTTGTGAAATTATTGGATAAAAACACCATTTATAAGAAAATAAAATTATTTGTCCGATCAAGTCCTGAGACTAAAGATTCTAAAATTGAAATAATTAAGACAGATTTTAATAATTTATCAAATCATAAAGAAGATATAAACGGTGATGATTGTTTTTTTTGCATTGGAACTACAAAAAAAAATGCACCTGATAAAGATGAATATAGAAGAATTGAATATGAGATCCCTGTAGAAATTGCAAAAATTGCAAAATCAAATTCAATAAATTCTTTTCTTTATGTCTCATCAGGTTTTGCTGATCCTAATAGCTCAGGCGCTTATCTTAAAAATAAAGGCGAGGTAGAAAAAGAATTAATAAAACTAAATTTTTCAACTCTTGGGATAATGAGACCTTCATTTTTAGTTGGTAATAGAAAAGAAAAAAGGCCAGGAGAAGAAATAGGTATATTTTTTTTTAAAATTTTTTCACCATTACTTTTGGGACCACTAAAGAAAATGAAACCAATTCAATCTGAAAAAGTTGCAAAAGTGATGATAAAAATCGCAAATGAAAACTTGGGGAAAAGTATTTTCGAGTCTGATGAAATAACTGAATTAGCCCTAAACTAGACCCAGTCTAACTACTGATCTAGCATTTTCGGAAATACAACCTTTTGCAGGTTTAAATTTGAACCCCAATAATTCTTCGGCATAAGATACGTCAGTTTGCATTATAAACTCAAGGTCAGGAATCATCATTTTAGCGCTTGAGTCTAAGTAACTAATTAATTTAACCATAAAATTTGGTAGCTCTCTTTTTGGAAGTTTTTTTGAATATTCAGGCATTGCTTCAGCCATTAACTGGGATAACTCAACTAATTTTTTTACCTCTTTACCTACAATTAATCTTCTTCCACCAACTTTATTATTTCCGATACATGCCACATGTGCTTTTGCTATATCTTTCACATCAGAAATTAAGACTGCAAATTTAGGAGCTCCTGGAAATTTACCTGCCATAAATTGTCTAACATATTCTATTGATGTTCCACCTTTTTTATCTAAAGCATCGCCAAAAACACCACCAGGATTGATTGTTGTTAATTTATTTTTTAATCCTTTGCTCTCCATAAATTCCCAAGCGGTTCTTTCTGCTTTTGTTTTTGATAAAAAGTAATCGTTGACACCTTCTATCCAATTTTCGTCGGTCCAATCATTTTCTCCAAATGAATAAGGATTACTTCTATTGGGTTTTCTAAACATTGCGACGATAGAGGAGGTTTTAATTATTTGCTCTACACCAGCATTTAAACCGGCATTTAAAACTCTTAAAGTTCCATCTACTGCAACTGGCAATAAAAGATTTCTATTATTTGAAACTTTCATAGGAAATGGAGATGCTATGTGCATTATATATTTACATCCTTTTGCTGCTTCGTTCCATCCTTCATCTTTTAAAAGATCTAATTCAACAAATGCAAGTTTTTCTATCGGAGCATATTTGCTAATAGTTTCTTTAGTTTGATCAATTAAATTATTATTTCTAACAGTACCTAAAACTTCATATCCTTCATTTAATAATTCTATAGCTGTATGCTTAGCAATCCATCCACTCACACCAGTTACTAATACTTTTTCATTCATTTTTGATCTTAGTTATGTGAAAGATGTTTTTCAGCTTCAAGTGCAGCCATACATCCCATTCCGGCAGCAGTAACAGCTTGCCTAAAAACTTTATCTTTGACATCTCCTGCAGCAAAAACACCAGGAACATTTGTTTCAGTTGAGTCTGATTTTGTTACAAGATAACCTTCTTTATCCATATTTAATTGATCTTTAAACAATTGAGTTGCAGGATCGTGGCCTATTGCAATAAAAAGTCCATCTATTTTTAGTTCATCTATTTTGTTTGTTTTTAGATTCTTAATTTTTAACCCTTTAACAGTTTTTGGATCTTCATCACCTATTACCTCTTCGACTACACTATCCCATACAATTTCAATTTTCTTATTTGCCATTAATTTATTCTGAAGCATTTTCTCTGCCCTTAGACTGTCTCTTCTATGTATTAATTTAACATTTGATGCAAACTTTGTAAGAAACATAGCTTCTTCAACAGCAGCATTACCGCCACCTACGACTGCAACAGTTTTATCTTTAAAGAAGAATCCATCGCATGTTGCACATGCTGACACACCAAATCCTCTAAATTTTTGTTCTGAATCAATATTTAACCATCTAGCTTGTGCCCCTGTTGAGATAATTATTGTATCAGCAGAATATTTTTGCCCACCGTCTCCAATTGCTTCAAAGGGTTTAGATTTTAAATTAACTGATGAAATATGATCTTGTATCATTTCTGTACCTACAGCTTCTGCCTGATTTTTCATTTGTTCCATCAACCATGGACCTTGTATTACCTCAGCAAATCCAGGATAATTTTCAACATCAGTTGTTGTTGTTAATTGGCCACCTGGCTCCATACCTGTAACCATCATAGGTTTTAACATTGCTCTAGCTGCATAAACAGCAGCAGTGTAACCAGCGGGGCCGGATCCAATTATTAACACTTTTGTGTGTTTAGTTGGATTTTGATTCATATGAGAGCTATATAGTAATTTATGTCTAAATTAAAAGGTTTATTATTAACAGAAGGTATGCATGG
>CAZBRW010000013.1:0-17289 GCA_964494555.1 uncultured Candidatus Pelagibacter sp.
CAATATGATGCATTTTTGCATTGTATTTTGCTACATTTAAGGCTTCTTTGCATATATCTATGGCCACACCATTAGAGCTTTCGCTTTCCTTTAATAAAGAAATTATTATACATCCTGATCCCGTTCCAATATCTAATATGCTGCTTTTTTTAAAATTATTTATATTTTTTAATGATAATTCAATTAAATGTTCGGTTTCAGGTCGTGGGGTTAATGTAAATTTATTAATATGAAAACAGTATTTCCAAAAATATTTTTTTCCAATTATTTGACTCACTGGTTTTCTTTTCTTTCTTTGTTCAATCAAATCTTTAAATTTATTAAACTGAAATTTACTAATTATATAATTATCTCGATTTATTAATAAGCTTGATCTCTCTCTTTGTAGTATATAAGATAATAATACTTCGCTATCAATTATGTTTGATTTTATATTTTGCTTTTTTAATTCTTTTTGTGCAAAGCTTAAGGCGTTAGAAACAATCATTTAACTTAAATTTTTTAATTCTTCTTCTTGAGCTTGTAGAGTCAAATTTTCAACCATTTCATCAAAAATTTCTCCCTCCATAAATTCATCTAGTTTGTGTAGTGTCAAATTTATTCTATGGTCAGTTACTCTTCCTTGTGGAAAGTTATAAGTCCTAATTCTTTCAGATCTGTCACCCGTTCCTATCTTGCTTTTTCTATCTTTTGAACGAGCTTCATCTCTTTTTTGTCTCTCTAATTCATATATTCTTGACCTTAAAATTTTTAGTCCTTTTTCTTTATTCCTTATTTGAGATTTTTCATCTTGTTGACTGACAACTATACCTGAAGGTATGTGAGTAATTCTTACAGCAGAATCTGTTGTATTAACACTTTGACCTCCGGGACCACTGCTTCTAAAAACGTCAATTCTTAAATCTTTTTCCTCAACCCTTACATCAACTTCCTCTGCCTCTGGTAAAACTGCAACTGTTGCTGCAGACGTATGAACTCTTCCTTGCGTCTCTGTATCAGGAACTCGCTGAACTCTATGAACTCCACTTTCGTATTTTAAAGAAGAGTAAATACTTTTTCCTTTTATAGTTGCTATAACTTCTTTTAAGCCACCTGCGTCGCTTTTGGAAATACTAATAATTTCAATAATCCATTTTTTTTTATAACTTACTTTCTCATACATTTTAAATAAATCTGATGCAAAAAGACTTGCTTCAAGACCTCCAGTACCAGCTCTAATTTCTATAATAGCATTTTTTGTATCTGCTTCATCTTTGGGTAGTAAAAATAATTTTATTTTTTTTTCATGTTCTGAATTCTTTTTAAGCAATTCATTTAATTCTTCATTAACCATTTTTTTCATTTCATCATCACTAGAATTATCAGTAATTATTTTTTCTAATTCTTTTTTTGAATTTTCAAATGAAAGAAAATCTTTTGCTTCTAATATAATCTCATTTAAATCTGAATATTCTTTTGACTTATCTGCAAAATTTTTTTTATCTAAACTGCCAGATGAGAGTTCCTGCTCAATCATTTTATGTTTTGAAATTAAATTTTTAACCTTTTCGATCGGGATCATTAATTCTTACTATTTATCTCTTTAGCTTTACTTTCTACAAGTTCTACAACTTTAGAAATTATCTCTTTGTTTGATATTTTTTCTATTTGGAGACCTTTTAAGTACAGCATATTACTATCTTTACCACCTCCAGTTATTCCAACATCGGTATATGCTGCTTCTCCTGGTCCATTAACAACACATCCGATAATAGATAGAGATATTGGGGTTTTGATATGAGCTAATTTTTCTTCTAAAATCTTTACAGTCTTGATCACTTCAAAACCTTGTCTAGCACAGGATGGGCAAGCAATGATTTTTACACCTCTATTTCTTAAATTTAGAGATTTTAAAATTTCATTGCCGATTTTTACTTCCTTCACTGGATCATCTGATAATGATACTCTTATTGTATCACCAATGCCATCTAGTAATAAGTTTCCAAGTCCTATTGATGATTTAATACTTCCTGGTATGAAACTTCCTGCTTCTGTAATTCCTAAATGTAGTGGGTATCTAGTTTCTTTTGAAAGTAGACGGTAAGCTCCTATTGATAAAAAAACATCTGAAGATTTTACACTTACTTTAATGTTAAAAAAATTTTCATTCTCAATTATATTAATATTTCTTAGGGCACTTTCGACCAACGCTTCAGGGCAAGGCTCTTTATATTTTTCCAAAATATCTTTTTCCAGAGATCCGGCATTTACACCAATTCTAATTGAACAATTGTTATTTTTAGCAGCTGAAATTACTTCTTTTATTTTATTTTTTTCTCCAATATTTCCTGGATTAATTCTTAAACAACTTGCACCATTTTCAGCAGCTTCTATTGCTCTTTTATAATGAAAATGAATATCTGCAATTACAGGAATATTAACATTTTTTGTTATTTCCTTAAGTGACTTTGAAGATTCCTCATCAGGACATGATACTCTGACTAAATCAGCTCCTTCTTTTTCAATATCATTTATCTGTTTTATGGTTGATTTGATATCTTTTGTTATAGTATTAGTCATCGACTGTACTGAAATTGGATTATCACCTCCAACTAAAACCTTACCAACGCTAATCTCTTTAGTTTTTTGTCTTATAATATCTCTAAATGGTCTTATGCTCATTTTACTTTTCTAATTTAAATTCTTTATGAAGAGCTGCAACAGCTTTTTTCAGATTATTTTTACTTACTAATACAGATATTTTTATTTCCGAAGTTGAAATAACTAATATATTTATTTTTTTATCTGCTAAAGCCTGGAACATTCTATAAGTAACTCCAGGTGTCGTTATCATGCCAACACCAATTATAGATAATTTAGAAACATTTTTGTCTATAATTAAATTTCTAAATTTAATTGTTTTATTTTTTTTTACTAAATTCTGAGTTTTATTCAAATCTTCAGATTTAATTGTAAATGTTAAGTCTGTTTCTTTGCCATTAGCAGATATATTTTGAACAACCATATCTACATTGATTAAATTTTTAGATAGAGGTTTAAATATTGAAGCAGCTACTCCAGGCTTATCTTTAACACCGATCAAAGTAATTTTGGTATCGCTTTTTGTAAAAGATATTCCTCTAATTACCTTATTAGATCTAATATTTTTTCTTTTAGTGATTAAAGTTCCTTCTTTTTTAATAAATGATGATTTAACATCTATATCTACCCTATTTAATCTTGCATCTTGAATAGATGCGGGTTGCATGACTTTTGAGCCTAGAGATGCCATTTCGAGCATTTCCTCATATGAAATAACTTTTATTTTTTTTGCTTTTTTTAGAGTTTTTGGATCCGTCGTATAAATACCCTCAACGTCAGTATAAATTATACATTTTTTAGCTTTAAAAAATTTAGCACACATAATTGCACTTGCGTCTGAACCTCCTCGTCCTAAGGTGGTAACTCTATTTTCTAAATTTAATCCCTGAAAACCTGTTATGATAGGTATTCCACCAGATTTTAAATATTTAATAATTTTGGAAGTTTTGATTTTAGAAATTCTAGATTGTGAATAGTTTCCAGTTGTTAATATTGGTATCTGCCAACTTAGCCAAGATCTAGACTTATATCCTAAATCTTTAAGACTACCCGCAATTAAAGCACAAGAAATTTGCTCTCCAGCTGAGACTAAAACGTCATGCTCAGCATTAGAAAAATTTTTACTAATCTTTTTTGATTTATTTACAAGCTCGTTTGTCACACCACTCATTGCAGAAGATATAACAATCACTTTGTACTTTTTTTTTATATAATTTAAAATTATTTTTGATATTTTTTTTATTCTGTCTATTGAACCAACTGAGGTTCCACCGAATTTAAGTACAACAATTTTCATTGATATTTTTTTTTTTAAATTTAAAATATGTAGATAAAATACATCATATGTATAATGTCAATATTGAATGAAAAATAACACAATAAATAAAAAAGAAATAGAAAAATTTTCAAAAATAGCTTCTGAATGGTGGGATCCTAATGGAAAATTTAAGCCTTTACACAAATTTAATCCTGTAAGAATAAAATATATAAAACAGTGTGTATTAAAACAGTTTAAAATTAATAATCATAAGCTACCATTTAAAAATCTAGAAATATTAGATGTTGGTTGTGGTGGTGGTTTACTTTCTGAGCCAATCTCTAGACTGGGTGCTGTTGTTACTGGAATAGATGCTTCTCAACAAAATATAGAAATTGCAAAAGTTCATTCTAAGGAAAAAAAATTAAAAATTAATTATATTTGTGCATCGCCAGAAAAATTAAAAATGAAAAAAAAATTCGATATAATATTAAATATGGAAATAGTCGAGCATGTAGAAGATGTTGAAAATTTTATCAAGCAATCTTCTAAATTTTTAAAAAAAAATGGACTGATGTTTGTTGCAACAATAAATAAAACTTTGAAATCATATATTTTTGCGATTATAGGCGCTGAATATATTTTGCGTTGGCTTCCAATAGGAACTCATGAATGGGACAGCTTTGTTGAACCTAAAAAATTAATAGAATTTGCAAAAAAAAGTAATCTTAAGTTAATAAATTTAGACGGAGTCAAATTTAACCCATTAATTAATGAATGGAAAATTAGCAATGATAACTCAGTAAATTATATTTCGAATTTTAAAAAAAGTTAATTATCAAAATCTTTTACCCAAGGCACAATATCTGTTTCTATTCCCTCTTCTTTAAGTTCGTTTACATCTTTCAAGCTTGCGTTGCCATAAATACTTCTTTTCTCTTTTTTGCCATAATGAATTGATCTAGCTTCATATGAGAAATTATCGCCGACATATTGAAAATTATTTTTTATAAATTTTTGATACTCTATAATTTTATTCTTAATTCTTAATTTTTTATTATTTTCTATTAAATTTTCTTTCTTATGTGTTTTTACTATATTTGGAGCCATTAAAGACTTCAATATACTTTTTGAACCACATTTAATACAATTTAAAAGTTTAAGTCTCTTTACTTTTTCAAATTCCTTTGATGATGAGAACCAGCTATCAAAATTTACTGAACAATCTTTACAAGATAATTTGTACTTAATCATAAAAGTTAAATAATTATAAAAAAAAAATATTCAATAGTTTTAAGATCTATAATCTGAGTTTATCTCAATATATTTTTTTGTTAAATCCATTGTATATACTGTGAAATTTCTAGAACCAATACCTAAATCAATAACTATATCTATTTTTTCACCTTTCATATAAGAAGCAACTTCCTCTTCATTATAATTGTTTATTAATTCACCTTTTTCAATAATCTTGTGATTACCAAATTTTATTGATAATTTTTTAATATCAATTTTTATTTTTGCTTTGCCAATTGCCATTATTATTCTTCCCCAATTAGGATCTTCCCCTGCAATTGCTGTTTTAACTAATGGTGAATTTGCAACTGAAAACGAAATTGTTTTAGCTTGATTTTCATTTTTACTATTTATTGTACTAATTGTTACAAATTTTGATGCACCCTCTCCATCAGATGCTACTCTCTTTGCTAGATTTAAAAGAACATTATGAAGTCCTCTATTAAATTCTAAAAGTTTTTTATCATTTGCATTTTTAATTTCTCTATTTTTAATTTTATTTGTTGAAAATATTGTTACCATATCATTTGTACTTGTGTCACCGTCGCAAGAAATAGCATTAAAGGTGGTTTCGATATTTTTTCTTAAAATTTTTCTTAGTAGAGTTGATGATAAAGTTGCATCTGTAAAAATAAATCCAAGTGTAGTAGCCATATTTGGATAGATCATTCCCGATCCCTTTGCAATTCCATATATTTTAACTGTAGAATTTCCAATTTTACACTCTTCCATTGCAATTTTAGGCTTGGTATCAGTTGTTATTATTCCCATAGCTGCTTTCATCCAAATATATTTGTTTTGAGTATATTTTATTTTATTAATCAAATCTGGGAGACAGTATTTTATTTTATCTTCTGGAAATTCTTCACCAATAGTTCCTGTGCATGCAAATAAAATATCTGAGGACTTAATTTTTATAGGATTTTCATCATCAATTTTATTTTTATCTGTTAGCTGTAAAGATAAAGAGTCAGCTAAATTTATTAAGCTTTTAAATCCTTTTGCGCCTGTAAAAGCATTTGCATTTCTTGTGTTAACAAGAAGGGCTCGAATTTTCTTGCCTTTAATTTTAAGGTTCCATTTTATATTTTCAGATATAACTTTTGATTGTGTGTAAACTGAAGCATGACTGGCGCCATCTCTAAAATAGAATAAAACTAAATCATCTCTTTTATTATTGTATAAATTGGCACTTGTAGTTGAAATTGATACTCCATCTAAATGGTCAAGATCTTGAAAATCACCAATTTTTGTGTTTTTACTTTCTGTATTTAAGAAGTTGTTAAAGTTTATAACCATGCTATTTAAAAATTAAAAAAAGATACTATATAAATGTTTAACTAAATAATACATAAAATTTTTTATTAATGCTGAATCCTTTAAATATCATATCAAAATTTATAAAATCTAATAATCAGAGAGAACTTGATAGAGTAAAAAAAATTGTTTCAAAAGTTAATGACTTAGAAGGCAAAATTTCGAAATTTTCTGATCAAGAACTTAAGGAGATTACACAAAAACTTATAAGTAAATTAGAAAATGGATCAAGTTTAGATAATTTAATTCCTGAAGCTTATTCTGCTGTTAGAGAAGCATCAAAAAGAATAAATAATGAAAGACATTTCGACGTACAAATTATTGGAGGAGTAGTACTTCATGAGAATAAGATCGCTGAAATGAAAACAGGCGAAGGTAAAACTTTAACAATAGTATTAGCAGCGTATTTGAATGCCCTAAAAAAAAAAGGTGTCCATATAGTGACTGTAAATGATTATCTTGCAAAAAGAGATTGTTACAATATGGGCAAAATTTATAATCTATTAGGACTTTCATGTGGTTATATTAACTCAAGTCAAACTGATATTGAGAGAAAAGAAAATTATAATTGTGATATAACTTATGCAACTAATAGTGAGCTTGGCTTTGATTATCTAAGAGACAACATGAGGTTTTCAAAAAATGAAATGGTACAAAGAGGGCATTTTTATGCAATAGTTGATGAAATTGACTCTTGCCTAATTGATGAAGCAAGAACACCTTTGGTTATATCTGGATCAGCAGAAGATAAAACTAATCAATATTATTCAATTAATAAATTAGTAAAGAATTTAAACAAAGGAGATTTTGAAATTGATGAAAAAGATAAAAATATACTCTTAACAAACAAAGGAATTGATCATATTGAAAAAATACTTCTAAATGCTGGAATACTTAAAAATAATAACTTTTATGATCCTGAAAACCTTCATTTGGTCCATCATGTAAACCAGGCATTAAGAGCTAATCATTTATTTGAAAATGGGAAAGATTATATAATTAAAGACAGCCAAATAATTATAATAGATGAACAAACAGGTAGGCAATTGCCAGGAAGAAGGTATGGTGATGGATTACATCAAAGTTTAGAAGCTAAAGAAGGTCTAGAAGTTCAATCAGAAAACCAAACATTAGCTTCAATTACTTATCAAAACTATTTTAAACTTTATGAAAAACTTGCTGGTTGCACAGGAACTGCTGCTACAGAATCAGAGGAATTTCACGAAATTTATAATTTGCCAGTTGTAATTATTCCAACAAATCAAAAAATGATAAGAAAAGACTGGAATGATCAAATTTTTAGAACAACCGCAGAAAAAGATAAATCAATTGTTAATAAAATAATTGAGACCAACAAAAAAGGTCAGCCTATTTTAGTTTTTACAGCAAGTGTAAATAAATCAGAACATTATTCAGATTTACTAAAAAAAAATAATATAAATCATACTGTGTTAAATGCTAAAAATCATGAAAAAGAAGCAGATATAATTGCAAATGCTGGAAAAGAAAACTCTGTAATAATAACAACAAGTATATCAGGAAGAGGTGTTGATATTAAACTTGGTGGCATAAATAATGAAAATAATGAAAAAAATAAAATTAAAAGTATAGGAGGTTTGTTTGTAATAGGTACCGAGAGAATGGAAAGTAGAAGAGTTGACAACCAAGCAAGAGGTAGATCTGGAAGACAAGGCGATGAGGGAAATTCTATATTTTTTGTTAGTTTAGAGGATGACCTAATGAGAATATTCGGATCAGAATCCATGAATAATATTTTAGAAAAATTAGGTTTAAAAGATGGCGAAAGTATAGATCACCCTTGGATAAATAAGGCACTTGAAAGAGCTCAACAAAAAGTAGAGGCTAGAAACTTTGATATACGGAAGACACTCTTAAAATTTGATAATGTTTTAAATGATCAAAGACAAGTAATCTTTAATCAAAGAAAAAATATTATTAATAGCAATTCTGCAAATAAATATTCCGAAGATTTTTTAGATGAAATAATAAATAATTTATTAATTAAAAAACAAAGTTACAATTTAAGTAATCAAGATAAAGAGTTAGAGATCAAACTTGGATCAATTTTAGGTAAATCATTAAACAGCGAAGAAATTAAAGAAATATTTAAATTAAAAGATGAAGATTTTTCAATAAAAATTAAAGAAATATTTTTTCATAATAGAGATGAAAAAATTAAAATAATAGGAGAGGATCAATCTCAAGAGTTAGAAAAAAAAATTTTATTGCAGATAATAGATCAAAATTGGAAAAATCATATTCAATATTTAGAACAATTACGACAGGTTATTGGGCTAAGATCTTATGGTCAAAGAGATCCACTCATTGAGTATAAGAAAGAAGCCTTCAGTCTGTTTGAGAATTTATTAGATAAGCTTAAATACGATTTTTTATCTATTTTATCAAATATGAAAATCGTTGAAAACCAAAATATGAGGAAAGACTCTAATAATCAAATTTTAAATAACCCTAAAATTGATTCAAAATTTGTTGGAAGAAAAATGAAAAGAAATGAACCGTGCTTCTGTGGATCTGGAAAGAAATATAAACACTGTTGTGGTCGATATGATTAAATTAATACAAAAACTAATAGAACCAATAATAAAAATAAAATCCCAAAAATAAAAATTTTTTTAAATTTAATCAAACTTTGAAATTTGTCAAAAATTGAAATTTTCATTGATAATTTTTCATTTTCAATTTTTTTGTTTGTAAATCCTTTTTTTCTTCCAATTGAAAGAAATCTATTTTTTCTTTGTAATAAAATTTCTTCTGGCCCGAAATTTATCAAATGGTTTAAGTTTTTTAAAATTGAGTTTCTAACATTAGTTAACATTAAATTTTTATCTCTGTGAGCACCACCTGACGGCTCTAAAATAATTTCATCTATAATTTCAAGATTTAATAAATCTCTAGCTGTCAATTTCATTGCTTCAGATGCCTCCAATATTTTTGTTGGATCTTTCCAAAGAATTGTTGCACACCCTTCTGGGGAAATTACAGAATAAATTGCATTTTGAAGCATTAAAACTTTATTGGATGATGCAAGTGCTATAGCTCCTCCAGAGCCTCCTTCGCCAATAATAACAGAAATTGTTGGGACAGATAATTCTATACAACATTCTATAGATTTCGCTATTGCTTCGGCTTGCCCCCTTTCCTCTGCGCCAACACCTGGATAAGCACCAGGTGTATCAACAAAAGAAATTATTGGTATTCTAAATTTATCAGCCAACTTCATTAATCTAATTGTTTTTCGATACCCCTCTGGCTTCATCATTCCAAAATTTCTCTCTATTCTTGTCTCTAAACTCTCACCTTTTTCTTGTCCTATAACTAAAACTGACTGTCCATTAAATTTTGCAAAACCAGCAATTACAGATTTATCCTCGCCGTAATGCCTGTCTCCAGATAATGAAATAAAATCTGAAAATAAATTATCAATAAAAAATTTTGATTTTGGCCTATCTTCGTGTCTCGCAACCAAGACTGTCTGTAGAGGATTTAGATTAGAATAAATACTTTTTAACTTATTTTCTAATTCATCTTGTAAACTTTGAATTTTTTTTGTGTCTACTTCGGAAAGCCCCTCTTGGTTATAAGGATCTTTAAGTTGATCAAGCTCAAGCTCAATTTTTTTTATATCTTCCTCAAAATTTAAATAATTTTTCATTAAAAATTTGTTTATTATAATAAAAAAAGGCAATAAAATGTCTAAAAAATTTAATCATTTAAAATGGTAATAACTAATCATCAATAAAAATGAGCGAAAAATACATTAATATCCACAATTTGTCTGTTTCTGAAATTTTATACACATTTATAAATGATGAAGCGTTACTAAACACAGAAATTGATAGATCAGACTTTTGGTCTGGTTTTGATAAAGCAGTGCATGAATTAGTTGTTACAAATAAAAAACTAATTAAAACTAGAGAGAGAATACAGATAGATATTGATAGATGGCATTTTGATAATAAGGGTAAAAAATTTAATCAGAAAAACTATGAAAAATTTTTAGAAGAAATAAATTATTTAAATGTCGATCGAGGTAATTTTAAAATAAATACAAAAAATGTTGATGATGAAATATCAAAAATAGCGGGACCACAATTAGTAGTTCCTATAATGAATTCTAGGTATGTCCTTAATGCTGCAAACGCAAGATGGATGAGTTTGTATGATAGTCTCTATGGTACAGATATAATAGAATCAGAAGAGTCTGCAAGTGAAAGGTATGATCCCGAAAGAGGTTTGGAGGTAATAAAATATACAAAAACATTTTTAGATAATCATTTTTCACTATCAGACATTAGCTGGAGAAATGTTACAGAAATTAAAATTGATAATAATAACTTAAATCTAATTTGCGGAAAAAAAACTACTTTTTTAAAAGAAGACGAAAAATTCATAGGATATAGAGGAGATCAAAAAAAACCATCTGCAATAATTTTAAAAAACAATAATTTACACATAGAAATTATAATAAATCCGAACGCATTCAGTGCAAAAAGCGATGCAGCAGGAATATCAGATATTATTCTTGAGTCAGCAATAACTACGATATGTGATCATGAAGACTCTGTTGCAGCAGTTGATGCTAAAGATAAGGTCAATGGTTACAGAAACTGGCTTGGTTTAATGAAAGGAAATTTAGAAGCAAGATTTGAGAAAAATGGAAAAAAACTTATTAGAAAATTAAATCCTGACAGAAAGTTTAAACTAAGAAATGGAGAAGAATCTAAACTTCATGGTAGATCATTATTACTTAATAGAAATGTTGGGCATTTAATGACAAATCCCGCAATACTTCTTAGAGATGGGTCAGAAATTCCAGAAGGTATAATGGACGCGTTTATAACTAGCCTTTGCTCGCTGCATGACTTTAAAAATTATAAAAATTCCAAAAAAAACTCGGTTTACATCGTAAAACCAAAAATGCATGGCCCGGAAGAGACAGCATTTACTAATGAAATTTTTAATAAAGTTGAAGAGGTTTTGAGTTTAAAACAAAATACTATTAAATGTGGCATCATGGATGAGGAAAGAAGAACTTCTGCTAATCTTAAAGAGTGTATTAGATCTTTAAAGGAAAGAGTTTTTTTTATCAATACTGGTTTTCTAGATAGAACTGGAGACGAAATGCACAGTTCGATGGAAGCAGGACCAATGATTAAAAAAGGAGATATGAAATCATCCAAGTGGATAAATGCGTATGAAAATAATAACGTAGATATAGGATTAGAGTGTGGTTTTTCTGGAGTAGCACAAATTGGTAAAGGCATGTGGGCAATGCCCGACAAAATGGCTGAAATGGTAAATCAAAAGATAAGTCATTTAGAGGCTGGCGCAAATTGTGCTTGGGTGCCATCTCCGACTGCAGCGGCGCTTCACGCACTTCATTACCATCAAATTAATATTTTTAAAAAACATGAAGAATTAAAAAAAAGAAAAAAAGCAACATTGTCGGAATTATTAACTATACCTATAATTTATGAACCAAATTGGAAATTGGAAGAAATTAATCAGGAAATCTCAAATTCAGCCCAAACTATTTTGGGATATGTAGTTAGATGGATAGATCAAGGTATTGGATGTTCAAAAGTACCTGACATAAATAATATTGGCTTAATGGAAGACAGAGCAACATTAAGAATTTCCTCACAACACATAGCTAATTGGCTGCACCATGGAGTTTGTAGCAGAAAGCAAGTGTTAGAAATAATGAAAAAGATGGCAAAAGTAGTTGATAAACAAAACAAAGGTGACAAAAATTATCAAAACATGTCTCCAGAATATGACAAATCAATTGCATTTAAGACTGCTTGTGAACTTATATTTCAAGGGAGAAGTCAGCCATCAGGTTATACTGAACCTCTACTTCATCTTAATAGATTAATTAAAAAAAATTAATTTTAATTCTTATTTATTCCATGCCTATTTTTAAAAGCATATATCAAAGTTCCATCATCTAAATTTTCTATTTCACCACCAACTGGTAAACCTTGAGCTAATTTTGATACTTTAACGTTACTATCTTTTAAAGAATTTTGAATATAAAAAGCTGTTGTTTGACCTTCTACAGTTGCGCTGGTAGCTAAAATGACTTCTTCAATATTATCCTCTTTAACTCTTTGCTCTAAAGAATCAATTAAAAGTTCTTTTTTGTTAATATTATTTGAAACAGAGATTGTTCCACCTAAAATATGAAAGTAACCCTGAAAAACTCCAGAATTTTGAATAGACCATTGATCTGCAATAGTTTCTACAACACAAATTCTACTAAATTTTTTTTCAATATTTTCACAATTTCCACATTTAGATATATTAGATTTAAGAGTTCCGCATTTTCTACATCTTGATACATTTTTGAATACTGTTGCCATTGAATTAACCATAGGTTTATGAAGCTCTTGTTTATTGTTTATCAGCTTTAGAACTATTCTTCTCGCGGATTTAGGTCCTAAACCTGGTAATTTCGAAATTAATTTTATTAATTCATCAATCTCTGGAATATCTTTCATTTATTTATAAAGGCCATTTAAAATCACCAACACCAAATCCTCCAGCATTTTTTGATAGTTCTTCAGATGTTTTATTTTTTAATTCTAATTTTGCATTATTGTGAGCTGCTAAAATTAGGTCTTCAATCACATTTTTATCTTCTTTTAAAAGTGTTTCAGATAATTCTAATTTAATCATTTCGCCCTCCCCATTTAAAATAACTTTTGCTGCTCCACCACCTGAAATGCCTTCTGCTTGAATTTTTTTTATATTCTCCTGACTCTCCTTCATTTTTTTTTCTAATTCTTTGGCTTTCTTTAAAATATTTGTAAAATCAGTCATCTTGATTTTCTTCCAATACGTTTATTAACTCTGAATCTGGAAATATTTCTATAATTTTCTTATACAAATTTTCTTTCTTTATGCTTAAAATTAAATTTTCTTTTTTTTCTTTTGTATTTTGCTTTTTTGTAATCATTCCTTTTTTTTTAGAAAATGTGATGATCCATCTTTTTTTAGTCCAATTAAATAATTTTTCTGATAAATCTTTTACAAAATTTTTATCTAGATTTTCATTAAATGAAATTTCTATCAATTGATTTTCAAATCTAACTAGATTAACATTTGTTTCTAACTCATACTTTAACTTTATCTCTTTATTATTGTTGCAAATTTCAATTAACTCATCAAAACTTTTTATTCTATTAGAAATATTATCATCAATATCTTTTTTTTCTAAATCTAGCTGTTCCTCCTGACTAAAGTTTTTAATCTGTTTAATTGATATATTATTAGAAAGATTTATATTGTTATTGTCATTCTCAACTTTTTTAATATTGCTTTCATAATTTTTATTATTTGAAGTATTTAATTTTTTCTCTTTAATTTCTTTTAAATATAAAAGTCTTATAAGAAACATTTCTATAGCAATATTTTGATTTGAAACCAATTCAAGTTCCTGCATAGCATTAACAGTGAATTGCCAATAGTTTAATAAAGTACTCTCTTCGACATTATTAGCTAGCTCAGATAAATTTTTTATTTCTTCTAAGTTTAGGTAGAAATTATTTTTATCTAATTTTAAAAAATTAATATTTTTTAAATAATAAAGAACTTCTAAAAAGTCATTTAAAAAAATCTTTGGGTCTACTCCTATTAAGTAAATTTTTTTATAAATTTTTAAAGCTTTTTTCTCATCACCCTTAAGTAAATAATTAAATAATTCTATGATCAGGGTTTTGTCAAAATACCCAAATACTTTTTGGGCTTCTTCTAAATCTAGTTTTCTTTTATCTAAACTAATTAATGCTCTATCCAACAAAGACAAGGCATCTCTTACTGAACCCTCAGACAATTTTATTATTAACTTTAACGCATCATCTGTAGCAACTCCATTCTCAAGTTTTATTATTTTTTTAATAAAAACTAACAACTCCTCTGGCTTAACTCTTGGTAGTTCGAATCTCTGACACCTTGAAAGAATTGTTACTGGAATTTTTTTTAATTCAGTCGTTGCAAATATAAATTTGAGGTATTCAGGAGGTTCCTCGAGTGTTTTAAGTAACGCATTAAATGCTTGCTTACTTAGCATATGAACTTCGTCAATTATGAAAATTTTAAATTTTGCTGTACTTGGTCCGTACTTCGAAAATTCGATTAATTCTCTAATATCATCAACCGATGTCCTTGTTGCAGCATCCATCTCCAAAACATCTATATGGTTAGAATTTATAATTGATTGACAATTCTCACAAAACTTATCTTTACATAAGTTCTCTATTCCATTTTTACAGTTAAGTGCCTTAGCAACTATTCTAGCGATTGTTGTTTTGCCAATACCTCTAATTCCAGTAAACAAATATGCATTAGGAACTTTATTCTCTTTTATTGAATTAAAAATTGTTTTTACAGCAAGCTCTTGCCCTATAAGATCTTCAAAGACCTGTGGCCTATACTTTAATGCTAGAACTTTAGAATTTTTAGACATAGTTTAAAAGGGCCAATCAACCTGGAAATTTACTCATTACCCTTGCTGTTTTTCAACTCTGGGGGAGTTCATGGTAACTCCACCTGATTGACCCAAATATTATTATATCAGTAAAAAAATCTAATCTACAATAAAGTTCAAAAAAATTATTTTTCTCTTACACTATCTGCCTTAAAAACACCTAGAACGTGCATATCTTCACAATGAAGACCTAATTCTTCTAAGGAATTTTGGATTTTTTTTTGCTCAATGTGTCCATCTATTTCGCACAAAAAAAAATAAGAAGAAAAAGAATTTTTTTCAGGAAAACTTTGAAGTTTTATCAAATTCACTGCATTTAAAGCAAAGCCAGATAATGCTGAATATAGCGCAGCAGGTTTATCTTTTAACTTAAATAAAAAGGAAGTTATATATTTATCTTCCTTTAGTTCTGGCTGATTGATCTCTTTGCCCATAATAAGAAATCTTGTTACATTATTCTCTTCATCCTGTATATTTGGTTTTACAATTTCTAAATTGTAAATTTTTGCACTTAAATCAGATGCAATTGCTGCTTTTGTTTTATCTTTGGTTTCAGAAACATACTTAGCTGATCCAGCAGTATCTGCTCTAACATTTTCATTAAGATTATTTGCTTTTATAAATTCCGAAGATTGACTTAAAGCTTGTGCATGCGAGTATACATCTTTTATATTATCTATTGAAGAACCCTTTAATCCTAATAGATTATGTTTAATCGAAAAAAAATGTTCTGCATATATATTAAGTCTGTATTTAAAGATTAAAAATTCCACACCAATATTCCCTGTTGTTTTATTTGACTCTGGAATTATTGTTTTTATACTGCTATCTTTATTTGCTATCTCAAAACATTCGTCAAAAGTCTTACAAGAAATTGTCTCACAATCTGGATAATTAGATTTAGCACAACTTTCACTGTAACTGCCTGGTATTCCTTGATATGCAATTTTCATTTAATAATGTTATAGTATATTAATTTAACTATTGAGTTAGATATTAAAATATTATCTGTAACGTAATGTTTGCTCATATTTATGTGTCTTTTAGACGCAAAATTGAAAGAAAAATTTTGTTTTTTTTTCTTTTTTAATGTTATACGTCATTTCTATAATATGGGGTATGAAATTCAAAAAATTTTAACGGCTATTTTACTAGTAGTATTAGTGATTTTTGGAATTGGTGTAATAAGTGATCATTTATTTAAAACTGAAGAAAATATTGTAGCTTATAAGGTTGAAGCTCCAGAAGGATCAGTGGTAAAAACTTCTACGGAAGCATCGGTTGATATATCTGCTATTCTAGCATTGGGTGATGCAGATCATGGGAAAAAGGTATTTAAGAAATGCTCTGCATGTCATAGCATAAAAGAGGGGGGTAAAAACAATATCGGACCTAAGTTATGGTCTGTAATGTTTAGACCTGTAGCATCTATAACCGACTACAAATATTCCAACGCTTTGTCAGATTATAAAAAAGAATGGACCTGGGAAGAGATGAATGGTTTCTTATTAAAACCTTCATCATGGATCAAGGGAAACAAGATGGGTTTTGCTGGTTTAAAAAAAGATAAGGATAGAGCATCAGTTATGCTTTACTTGAATCAAAATAGTAGCGAACCTAAAGATTTACCTTAATTTATTAAAACAGTACAATAAGATACTTTTTTGAACATGAATTCTATTTTCTGCTTGTTGCCAAACCTTAGAATTTTTGCCCAAAAAAACTTCATTAGAAACTTCTGATCCTCTTGGCAAACAGTGAAGAAATATTGCATTTTTTTTTGCATAGCTCATAACTTTTGAATTAACTTGAAATTTTTTAAAATCTTTTAATTTTTTAATTTTGTTTACTTTATCGTTCATTGATATCACTTTATCCGTAAATACAACATCGCAATCTTTTGCCGCTTTAGTGCCTTCATTATATATTTTAATTTTTCCATTATTTTTTTTTGCCCAATTTAATAATTCTTTTTTTGGTTTATAATTATTGGGACAACCTATATTTAACTTAAATGAAAATTTAACAGAGGATTCTATTAAGCTATTTATAACATTATTATTAGGGTCTCCAATCCAACAAATTTCTAATTTTGAGATAGGCTTTTTTATTATTTCTTCGATTGTAAAAATATCTGATAAAACTTGTGTTGGATGCGATGTTGGGCTTAATCCATTAATAATTGGTATACTAATAGATTTTTTAAATTCTTTAAGTTTATTATCACTACCTGTTCTTAACATGAATGCATTTCCAAAAGTTGACAAAATTTTAGCAGTATCAGGAAGAGACTCCCCTTTGGCTA
>CAZBRW010000014.1:0-17288 GCA_964494555.1 uncultured Candidatus Pelagibacter sp.
GAGTTCCAAATATATTTTCCTTCTCAACAGAACAAACAATATTTGATGAATAATTCGTTGTAGCTGAAATAACACTATTATCCTCAGGAATAAATTCATAACTGTGGACAAAATACATATGTGATTTTTTTTCTATTCCTTCAAAAATCTTGCTATTTTTTACAATATTGATTTCGTTCCATCCTATATGCGGTAGCTTATATTTTCCTTTTTGGTTATCAATTTTGGACACTTTGCCAGATATCCATCCCAAACCTTCTGACTTTGTTTCCTCATAGCTAAAATCTGCAAACATTTGTAAACCTACACAAATACCAAGAAGTGGTTTTTTATTTATAGTTGCAAACTCGTTTAATGTATCATTTAAACCTTTAATGTTATTTAAGCTATCTATACAGGTCTTAAATGAACCTTGTCCTGGCAATATAAGTTTATCACTTGATTTAATTTCCTCTAAATCAGAAGTTACTTTAATGTTAGCTTTTCCATTTGCAACTTCTTTAAAAGAATTTATTACAGAGCTAATATTGCCCGATTTGTAGTCAACAATTGTGACATTCATTAAATTTATAAAGAACCTTTAGTAGAAGGAATTGATTTTTTATTTCTTGGATCCATTTCTAGTGCTGATCTTAAAGATCTTGCCAAACCCTTGAAACAAGACTCGATAATATGATGGCTGTTATCGCCATAAATATTCTCAATATGCAAAGTAATTCCTGCAGCTTGTGAAAATGCCTGAAACCATTCTTTAAATAATTCTGTATCCATTTCTCCAAGTTTTTCTACTTTAAGCTTAACATTCCAAATTAGATAAGGTCTATTAGAAACGTCTATTGCAACCCTAGTTAATGTTTCGTCCATTGGTATCATTGCGTGAGCATACCTTTTAATTCCAATAAATTTTTTGGAAGCTTTTTTCAATGCTTCACCTATAGCTATTCCTGTATCTTCAGTTGTATGATGTAAATCAATATGAGTATCGCCTTTGGCCTTTATGTTCATATCAATTGATGAGTGCTTTGATAGCTGTTCAAGCATATGGTTTAGAAATCCTATTCCTGTATCAATCTTGTATTTTCCCTTGCCATCAATATTCAAGTCAACACTAATGCTAGTCTCTTTAGTTTTTCTACTAATTTTGCCTTTACGCTTCATAATTAAAAACAGGTATACATATATTATTCAATTATGGCAATAATTCTAAGCTTGGCCTTGAACTATGAAATTTAATATCCATTTATATCAAATGACTACGATAGTATTAGTAAGAAAAAACAATGAAGTGGTGGTTGCTGGTGACGGCCAGGTTAGTATGGGTAACACAGTAATTAAAAGTACTGCTAAAAAGGTTAGAAAAATTGAGAAAAGAAATGTGATAGCTGGTTTTGCAGGTTCAACTGCAGATGCATTAACTTTATTTGAAAGACTTGAGTCAAAACTAGAGAAACATGCAGGTAATTTATCAAGAGCAGCAGTTGAGTTAGCAAAGGACTGGAGAACTGACAAATACCTTAGAAGACTAGAAGCTCTAATGGCTATAGCAGATAAAGAAAAAAGCTTTATAGTTTCAGGAACTGGAGATGTTTTGGAACCTGAAGGAAATGTTATTGGTATTGGATCAGGTGGAAACTATGCTTTAGCCGCTGCAAAAGTTTTAATAGACACAGATTTGAAAGCAGAGGAAGTTGCAAGAAAATCAATCAAGGTTGCGTCTGATATATGCGTATTTACTAACAATAATCTAAACATAGAAAAAATTTAATGAAAAAATCAAACGTCACATCATTGATTCCAAAAGATAAAAAAACCGAAGATAAATCTGTAACAACATCTCTTTCGCCAAGAGAAATTGTTTCTGAACTAGATAGATTTGTAGTTGGACAAAATAATGCAAAAAGAGCAGTTGCTATCGCTTTAAGAAATAGATGGAGAAGACAAGCTTTGACTGGGGATATGAGGGATGAAGTGCTACCAAAAAATATTTTAATGATAGGACCAACAGGTGTGGGTAAGACTGAAATTTCAAGAAGATTATCAAAACTTGCTGAAGCTCCTTTTGTAAAAGTCGAAGCAACAAGATTTACTGAAGTTGGTTATGTTGGTCGAGATGTAGAGCAAATAGTAAGAGACTTACTAGAAATTGCAATTTCAATGGAAAAAATTAAAAAGAGAAAAGAAGTTAAAGCTCAAGCACAGAAACTTGCTGAAGAAAGAGTTTTAGATGCTCTTGTTGGAAATAAAGCTAGTGTAGCAACTAGAGAAAGTTTTAGAAAAAGATTAAGAGACGGTGATCTAGACAACAATGAGATCGAAGTAGCTGTTAGTGAAAGTGGAAATATGCCTTCGTTCGAAATTCCAGGTATGCCAGGCGCAAACGTTGGAATGATAAATATTTCAGAAGTTCTTGGAAAATCAATGGGCAATAAACCAAAAAAGAAAAAAATGAGCGTTAAAGAGTCCTATGAAATTTTAATGAATGAAGAGTCTGACAAACTCATTGAACAAGATAAAATTATAAAATCAGCAAAGAACTCTACAGAAAATAATGGAATAGTTTTTTTGGATGAAATAGATAAAATTTCTGCGAGAACTGACAGGGTAGGTGGTGACGTTTCAAGAGAAGGAGTCCAAAGAGACCTTTTACCTTTAATTGAAGGCACAACAGTAAGTACAAAATATGGACCAATAAAAACTGATCATATATTGTTTATTGCTTCAGGAGCCTTTCAACTAGCCAAACCTTCAGATTTATTGCCTGAACTGCAAGGTAGATTACCAATTAGAGTTGAACTAGACGCCCTGACAAGTGAGGACTTTAAAAGAATTTTAAAAGAACCTGATAACAGTTTAATAAAACAATATAAAGCACTTTTAAAAACTGAAAAAGTCGATTTAGAATTTACTGATGATGGAATTGATACAATTGCAAATATTGCAACAGAGGTAAATTCAACAATTGAAAATATTGGTGCAAGAAGATTACATACAATTATAGAAAGAGTTTTAGATGAAATAAGTTTCACAGCGACCGACAGGGGTGGCGAAAAAATTATAATAAATTCTGATTATATTAAAAAAAATCTAGGTGAATTAGCGAAAGATACAGATCTATCTAAATTTATTTTATAAATTATTTTTTTTCAGATTTATTTCAAAATTTCCCATATTTTCATCATATATAGATTTAAGATCAATATTTTTAATTTTTTTCATCAATTCATCATTATTTTTTATAAATTCAGGCACAGAATATTTTAAAATTCCTAAATCAGAAGATTGATAAGGGTCTTCCTTATTTTTTGATCTTGAACCTTTTCCAGTAATAACATTTATTGTATTAACCCCATCAGCAAATGATTTATCTATAAAATCTCTAATTTTTTTATTTGCCTCATCCAATGTATGTCCGTGCAAATCTATAGTTCTTTTATTTATGCTTGTTTTAATCTGGTAATAATTTAAATCTTTATTTTCAAGTTTATCGTTTTTCTTAATAAACTCTTCCCAATCTTTTTTATCTTTTGGTGAAATTTTTTTTTTCAATTAAACTTGTGTATCTATAAGTATCCAGTTTGGATTGGATGATCTGCTATCTTTTGAAAATTTCCATGTGTCATGTACTCTTTTCACTTTTTCAGGGTCACCTGACATAATATTTTTATTTTTATCTCTAACACATATAATAATCTCACTAACAAAGTCTACTGTAACCTCAAGCATGTTATTATTTTGTTTATGATCTTTTATATCTGCTGAATTTAAACCTACAAATGTAGTATCTGAAAGAAAGCCCTTGCTTTTTCTTTCTTTTATAGCTGTATCAAATTGATCAAAAACACTTTTGTCTAGTAAATTTTTTACACCTAAAATATTGCCACTTGCAAAGCTAGTAATAATTGTTTCATAAGCTATTTTAGCGCCACTGATAAATTCTTTTTTAGCATTTTCATCAAAGTTGTTGGCATTTAATTTAGTTTTATTTTTTTTTTCAGAAAATTCATGAGGAAAACTTGTTGCAATATTGTCTTCATATCCTGTTTTTTTCCCCAATATTCCCCTTAACCTTAAAAAAATAAAACCTGCTATCATTGCAAGTAATATAATATCTATATATTCAAAACTATAATTCATGATAATAATAATATTTACTATGTTGCTATATTTCAACTGACAATTTACACTAAAATCATAACAAATGAACGCACTATTCTTATTAATTATATCTATTCCATTGATAGAAATTTATTTATTTATAAAAATAGGAGGTCAAATAGGTGCTTTTAATACAATATCACTAATTTTGATTACGGCTGTGATCGGCGTCTTTTATGCACGTTATGAAGGTTTTAATACGTTAAGATCAGGAATTTCTCAGCTAGTAAGGAATGAAGTCCCTATTTATGAAATTATATCTGGAGCAGCAATTGCATTTGCTGCTCTATTATTAATTATACCAGGATTTGCCACTGATTTAATTGGACTAGTACTAATTTTTCCACCAACACGAAAACTATTAATGAGTTCATTTTCAAAAAAATATTCAAAAGGAGTAAAAAGAAAAAACTTTATAGAGGGAGAATTTGAAGATATGGATGACAAGAAAGATGAATAAAAAATATAAAATAGTTTCTCAATTTATAAAAGATCTTTCATCAGAGACAAAAGATCTCGAAACATACATATACGTTCAAGATATAATTTCTAGATACAATCTAAACATTGAAATTAATTCAAAACCTTTTAAAAATAAAATGATTGAAATTGATACTGTTCTTAAATTTCATGATTCTGAAAATATGAATTTTAAATTATTATTTGAATTAATATATACATCTGTGATTAAAATTAATGAAAGTACTATCAATAAGGAGGAGCTTGAAAAAATAGTTATTTGTGATGTTCAGGAAGAAATCTTCCCAAAATTAAAAGATATATTTTTAAACTTAATACACAATTGTGGGTACGAAAACGTAACTTTTGATAAAGATATTAATTTTCAAAATCTTTACAAAGAAAAGATTAATCAAAAATAATTTTTTTTTAGCTTGCTTATAAACTGCTTATGAAGTTTCAACTCATCCTGTGATGCAGAAATAATTGTTTTACAATAATCTTGGTTGGAACTGTCTTGAATATTAGAATTTAAATTCAAAGAAGATTTAAAATTGAGAGTAGGCTCTCTTTGATCTAAAAGATTAATATAAACTTTTGAAAGTAATTCACAGTCAATTATAGCTGTATGTTTAATTCGTCTAGAATTATCTATTCTAAACTTTTTGCATAGTGCATCAAGACTTGTACCACTTCCAGGAAATTTATTTCTTGCTATTTCTAAAGTGTCTATTACAAATTTTTTATCAATTTTTTTTTTTCCTATTATGGATAACTCATTATTAATGTGCGCAATATCAAATTCTGCATTATGTATGATTATTTCTTTACCCTCTATAAAATCTAAAAAATCTTCTGCAATTTCTTTAAACTTTTTTTTATCGGATAAAAACTTATCTGTATGTCCATGAACCTCAAGTGCTTTTTCTGATACTTTCCTTTCCGGGTTTAAATAGTAGTGAAATATATTTTTTGTTGCTATCAAATTATCCAACTCTACACAGGCGATCTCAACAATTCTATGACCTTCTCTAACTGATAGGCCTGTTGTTTCTGTATCTAAAACTACTTGTTTCATTAATTTAATATTTGTTTTTTTATAATTTTAACATTTATTTTTGCATGTTCACTCTTAAAATTATTTTTAATTATAAAATTTGATTTATTTTTTTTTGATTTTAGAGAAATCTGAATTTTTCTTAATTTATTAAATAAATTAAGATTATAGTTTTTTCTTTTTTTTAAATTTTTTTCAATGTCATTTTTTTTTGCATCAACAAAAATTAAGACGCAACTTTTAATATTAATTTTATTTTCTAATAATAAAGGTATATCAAGTACCACTGCTTTTCTTTTTTTATTTTTTAAAAGAAATTTATGTAGCCTTTTTCTTACCATTGGGTGTACTGTTTTATTAATTTTTCTTAGGTTTTCAACATTTGATAATATAGCTTTAATTAAATTTTTTTTTTTTATTGGAAAAGAATTAACAAATTTAGGTAGTTTTTTTCTAAGTTTTATAAAGCAAGCTCTATTATTCTTATAAATTTTTTGTACTTCCTTGTCTGCATTAAATGTAGGCAAACCAAATTGTTTAGATATAAAAGTTTTGCCAGATCCTATATCGCCAAGTATTCCTATCTTTATCATTCGTCGAGTAAGCTTATTGTTTTTTCGTTTATTTCAGGCATTAATTTATGCCAAATAGTAAAAGCTTGATGTGCTTGATAAATAAACATCATTTTTCCATTTTGCGTTTTATTTCCATTTTCTCTTGCTTTTTTTAAAAAAATAGTTTCTTTAGGATTATATATGACATCAAAAAAAAACTTGTTTGTTCCTATCTTATTATAATCTAATTTAATTTCATCATCATCTTTATTTAAACCAAGACTAGTAGCATTTATTATCATATCAAAATTTGGTGTTGATCCCCATTCAATAATTTCTAAATCATCATAATTATTTTTAAGTTCTTCAGCTTTTTCTTTTGTTCTGTTGCTTATAATAATTTTAGAAACGCCGAGGTTTTTTAAAGCTACAATTAAAGATGAAACTACTCCGCCAGCTCCTAAAATAAATACTTTTTTATTTTTTGTATCAAATTTCGAAAATCTGATTGCAAGCTCGAAACCAGCTATATCAGTGTTGTGACCAACTATTTTGTCATTTTCCATATAAATTGTATTAATTGAACTAGAAATGCTTGCCTCATTGGTTAATCTTTCAACAAAGGGTATGATTTTTTTTTTGAAAGGGACGGTCACATTTAAACCATAAATTTCTTTTTTCTTTACACGCTCAATTATATTTTTAATATCAACTTCATTTAGTAAACATTTTTCATATAAAGCGTTTATATTATTTTCTTTAAACCAATGGTTATGTAATTTTGGTGACAAAGAGTGATCAATGGGATTCCCAATTACAATATATTTTCTCATTTGACAATTTCTAGAAAATTTTTAATTTCTCGAATGGGCAGACCCATAATCGTGTTTTTATTTCCTTCTACTTTGGAGAATAATATTTTACCCTCTCCCTCAATTTGGTAAACATTGTAAGCAAACAAATTTTCATCAGGAACTTTATCTAAATATATTTTAAGTTCTTCTTCTGTCATTTTTTTCATGGTTAAAGATGCTTTATCTGTAAAGTTCCAAATCATCGAGCCATTTTTCGAAATACAGACAGAGCTTATTAGGTAGTGTATTTTCCCATTTAGTTTTTTTAGAATATTAAGAGCATCAATTCTATTTATTGGCTTTGAAATTATTTCTCCATCAAGATCAATTACGCTATCTGCTCCCAAAACAAGCTCTCCTTTTTTGTTTTGACTTACTTTGTTTGCTTTGATTTCTGCAAGATTTTTTGAGATTAATTCTGGGGAAGCGCCTTCATTCAATAAGTTCTTTTTTATAGGCTCCTCATCCACGTTTGATGGTTCAATGGAGCAATTTATATTATTATTCTTTAAAATTTCATGTCTAACTTTACTTTTTGAAGCAAGAATAATTTTATACATTTTTTTTATTTATTTCGTAAATTTTTATTACCGATGCTGCGGTTTCTTCTACTGATTTTCTTGATACATCTATAACTGGCCACTTATATTTTTTAAATATTTTTTTTGCATCATTAACTTCTTTGATTATTTGTTCAAGGTTTGTATAATTTATACTCTCAGTTTCTTTAATTAAATTCATTCTATTTCTCCTTAAATCATGTAATCTTTCGGGTTCGGTTGTTAATCCAATTATACATAAAGATGATTTTTTCTTAATTTTGTCTGGTATAGATTTATTATTAACCATAGGGATATTTGATGTTTTATAACCTCTGTTAGCAAGATAAATCGACGTAGGTGTTTTGCTTGTTCTACTTACGCCTAACAATATTATATCAGATTTTTCAATGTCCTCTGTAAAATTGCCATCATCATGGTTCATAGTAAACTGTATCGCTTCAATCCTTTGATAGTATTCTTCATTTAAAGCATGTTGACCGCTCGGAATGTGAGTCGCATTTTTATTTAGTATTTTTGAAAAATTTATAATCAAATCGTCTAAAACTCCAAAACAAGGTATATTTTTTATTCTTGCTTTGTTTAATAAAAATTTTGAAAGCTTATCATTAACTATAGTATATAAAATAATTGATCTTTTGTTTTTTTTTGCGCTTTCTAAAATATTATTTATTTGATTTTCAGTTCTAGTAAAAGAAAACTGTTCTGAATAATAATCAAATTTTTCAAATTGTGCTTTAATAGCTGTAAAAATTCTGTCTAGTGTTTCTCCAGTAGAATCTGAAACTAGGTATATTTGATATTTATTAGTCATGTATAAATTATTTATAACTTAATAATAACTATACTAAATATTAATGATAATACTTTTGTGTTGATTTTACTTAAAAAAGTCATTTTTTTTAACAAAATTAAACATGTTTAAAACAATCATCATTTTTCTAACAAACATTTTAAATTTTGATTTTGTACTGTATTTTATGAGTTAATTAATGTGTATAATGTTAATAAACTGTTGATAAATTGTGACTATAAAACAATATACATAATTCACAGGACATATAAACACTAATACTTATAATTATTTAATATTTAATATGGGAACATTAATAAATTGTATAGTAAATAAAGATATAAAAACTAATCCTATTTGGTTAATGAGACAGGCTGGTAGATATTTACCTGAATTTAGAGAAATTAGAAAAAAAAACCAAGACTTTATAAAACTTTGTTTAAACTCAGATCTTTCGACGAAAATCACTTTACAGCCTATCAAAAGGTTTGATTTTGATGCTGGAATAATTTTTTCAGACATATTGATGCTGCCTTATGGACTGAATCAGAAAGTAGAATTTGAAAAAGGTTTTGGGCCAAAATTAGAACCTTTACAATTAGAAAATATTAAAAAAACAAATGAAATAGATTTTACAAAAAAAATACAACAAGTTTATAAGGCAATAACCAAAACATCTTTAAATCCAATAATGAAAGATAAAGATATGATAGGATTTGTCGGAGCTCCTTGGACAATACTTGTTTATATGATTAATTGTTCTTCACCAAAAAAAGGACTTAAAAAAGATTTTTTCAAAGACGATTTATTAATTAATGAAACAATGTTAATAATTGAAAAATTTTTAAAACTTCATATAAAAAATCAGGTTGACGCCGGAGCAAAAGTAATACAAATTTTTGATAGTTGGGCAGGATTGTTAGAAAATAAAATCCCAGAATATATTCTCAACCCCACTCTCAGAATTGTTGAATTCACAAAGAAATTAGGTGTGCCTATCATTTGTTTTCCAAGAGGCATAAAAAATTATAAAAATTTTTGTGATATAGTAAAACCTGATGCAATTAACATTGATTACGATATAGACCCGGAAAAAATTTTAAGAGAAATAGATATTCCCGTTCAGGGGGGCCTTGATCCAAAAATTTTATTATCTGAGTTAGAAGATGTTAAAAAACAAGCTTTAAGATATTTAAATATATTTAAAGATCACCCTTATATATTTAACTTAGGTCACGGTATATTACCAGAAACGAGTCCAGGTACAGTTGAATACCTTGTCAAACTTGTAAGAGATTTTAAATGAAAAATACCCACCCAAAAATTAATTTTGGTAAAACCGGTATATTATTAATAAACCTGGGCACACCAGACTCAACAAATTGGTTTGATATAAGAAAATATTTAAAAGAATTTTTATCAGATAGACGTGTTATTGAAGTTAACCCAATTTTATGGAAAATAATTTTAAATGTATTTATATTAAACTTTAGACCATCAAAAACAGCTAAAGCCTATAAAGAGATTTGGATGAAAGAGGAAAATATATCACCCCTACTTTACTATACGCAAAAACAATCAGAAAAGGTCTCAAAATTAATATCAAATGAGAATTTGATTGTTGACTTTGCTATGAGGTATGGAAATCCCAGCATAAAAAATAAAATAATGATGTTACATGAAAATGGTTGTGAAAATCTTATAATTCTTCCTTTATATCCTCAATATGCTGCAGCTACCACCGCAACAGTCTGTGATGAAGTATATAGAATATTAATGAGCATGAGATGGCAGCCATCTTTAAAAATTATTCCTCATTATGAATCTCATCCTTTATATATTGACGCCTTGGTGAATTCTATAAATAATAAAATTGAGAATATAAGCTGGAAGCCAGATTTAATTCTTGCATCATATCATGGAATACCAAAAAAATATTTTGAGAAAGGCGACCCTTATCATTGTTATTGCCACAAAACCACGAGACTTATATCTGAAAAGTTTAAATCTATAGAGATAAAAACCACCTTTCAATCTAGATTTGGTCCGCAAGAATGGCTTCAGCCTTATACAGATAAAACTTTAGAAAACCTTCCAAGAGAAGGAAAAAAGAATGTACTTGCGATTTGTCCTGGTTTTTCATCAGATTGTGTGGAAACTTTAGAGGAGATACTTATTCAAGGCAAAGAAAGTTTTATGAAATTTGGTGGAAAAAATTTTGATATGATCCCGTGTTTAAATGATAATGATGATCATATCAAATTATTAAAAAACCTGATTCAAAATAACATTTAATAAATGAATTTATACTTACTTTTAAAATCTTTGCATTTAATATCGGTAATTTCTTGGATGGCAGGATTATTATACCTTCCAAGAATTTTTGTTTATCATGCAGAAAATAATTCTGAAATTAAAACATCTGAAATATTTAAAATTATGGAAAAGAAATTATATTTTTATATTATGACGCCAGCTATGATTTTGTCCTGGTTGTTTGGATTGTTGTTAATCCATAGCATAGGGTTTGAACAAATAGGCCAAACCTGGATGATATCTAAATTAATTTTAGTTGTAATACTTACACTTTACCATTTTTATCTAGGAAATATTCTTACACAATTTAATTTAGATCAAAATAATAGATCTCATAAATTTTATAGATACATTAATGAAATACCAACAATTTTGCTAATTTTCATTGTTTTTGTTGTTATTTTTAAGCCTTTATAGACTTGAATTCTTTATAATTCATTACTATACTATTTTATCTAAATAAAGCACTCCCCAATATATGAATATACAGGAATTAAAACAAAAGAGTTCTGAAAGTTTAATATCAGAAGCTGAAAAACTTGGTATAGAAAATGCAAGTACCTTGCGAAGGCAAGAAATCTATTTTGCAATATTAAAAAAGTTAGCAGAGAAGGGTGAAGAAATTACAGCTGGTGGAGTCCTTCAATTATTGCAAGACGGTTTTGGTTTTTTAAGAGCGATCGAATCTAATTATTTACCAGGTGCAGACGATATATATGTTAGCCCAAGTCAAATCAGAAGATTTGGTTTAAGAACAGGTGATACTGTGGAAGGGCCTATAAGGTCACCAAAAGAAAGTGAAAGATATTTTGCTCTGCTTCAAGTAAATAAGATAAATCTTGAAAGTCCTGACAAATTTAAACATAAAATTGCTTTTGATAATTTAACACCTCTGTACCCGAACAAACAATTAGCTATGGAAGTTGAAAGTAATAAAATTGAAAAAAAACCTGATTTAACTCCGCGTCTTATCGATCTTGTCAGTCCTATAGGAAAAGGTCAAAGATCATTAATAATTTCTCCACCTAAAGCTGGGAAAACAATGATACTTCAAAGTATAGCAAACTCGATAACCGCAAATCACCCAGAGTGTTATTTGATGGTCTTATTAATTGACGAAAGACCTGAAGAAGTGACTGATATGCAAAGAACAGTGAAAGGTGAAGTGATTAGTTCAACATTTGATGAGCCTGCTCAAAGGCATGTTGCAGTTGCTGAAATGGTTATTGAAAAAGCAAAAAGATTAACTGAGCATAAAAAAGATGTAGTAATTTTACTCGACTCAATTACAAGACTTGGAAGAGCATACAATGCAGTAGTTCCAAGCTCCGGTAAGGTACTAACAGGAGGAGTCGATGCTAATGCCCTTCAAAGACCGAAAAGATTTTTTGGAGCAGCAAGAAATATTGAAGAAGGAGGATCACTTACAATTATTGCAACTGCACTTATTGATACAGGAAGTAGAATGGACGAAGTAATTTTTGAGGAATTTAAAGGAACTGGAAACAGTGAAACTATTTTAGATAGAAAAATTTCTGAAAAAAGAATATATCCAGCGATAGATATAACTAAATCTGGGACAAGAAGAGAAGAGCTCATATTCGAGAAAAATGATTTACAAAAAATGAATGTTTTAAGGAGAATTATAGCACCAATGGGATCAATGGATGCAATTGAATTTATTAACTCGAAACTTAAAGCAACAAAAAGTAATTCAGATTTTTTTAACTCAATGAATAAATCTTCTTAGTAAATATATAAATAATTAGCTAATTATCTATTAGGTTTTTTAAGTTTTCTAAATTTTCTGAGTGATTTTCCCAACTTTTGACAGAACTTTTGTAAATTGGATTTCTTACCTGCGCAACACTAGCTGTAGATACAATATTTTTTTGTTTATAAAAATTTAAACATTTTGTGTCCCATTCTAATTCGCAATACTCCAATAATTTTCTTACTTCATATTCAGGGTTATTTACTAGCGCCTCATAATCAATATTAAAAATTTTATTTTGATATTTACCATTCCAAAAATTCATCAGATCTAAATACATTTTGGTAAAAGAAGATAGGTTTTTAAAATCATAGCAATAATTCATTTTATTAGAGGTAAATAAATTTTTATAGTTTGACCAACATATGTCCATTGCATCTCTTTTACAGTTTATAATCTTAGAACCAGGAAATAACTTAAAAATAAAACCTACCCACCTAAAATTTAAAGGGGCTTTGTCGGTTAAAAACTGTTCTTTATAGTTAAATAATTCAGTATTTTTCTTATAATAAGCTCTTGCATCATTTATCAATTCTTCATCAAAATCATCTATATTGTCATTTTTGAAACCAAAATCTTTTTCCATAAAAAATTTATTTATTATATTTGTTATGAAGTCTAGTTCTCCAGCACCATAAACTTTATCATGAGATGAGAGTATTTGTTCTATCAATGTAGTTCCAGATCTGGGCATTCCAATTATAAAAATATATTTGTTTTCTGTTTTTTTATTATTTGGTACTTCATATGGATTTGTAAAAAGTTTTTTTGAATTTTCACTTATTTTTAAATCATGTGAAAAATCGTAATTTATTAAATTATTTTTAATATCATTTCCTTTTTTTATGTAGTCATAAGATTCACTATATTTTTTTATATCTTCTTTTGCTTTACCAATTGCAAAATATAAATTTAATTTTGATATTTCATCTAAAGTGGAAATGTCTTTTTTAAGCATAGATTTATAATGATCATTATTTTCATCATATTTTATCATTACACTAAGAGATTTATCTGCAATTGCATTATTTGGCTTTAACTCTAAGCATTTTTTGAAACATTTTATTGAGTTTTCAAAATCACCTATTTGTTGGTACGCATTTCCCAAGCCTAAATTTACTATGTATTGATTTTCTGATTTAATTTTAATTTTTTTTAAAATTTTTATAGCTTCGCTTCCTTGGTTAATATTAAGTTTTAAAGTACTATAATTTATAAGGGCATCAAAAAAATTATCTTTGATTTCTAAAATTTTCTTAAAATATTTTTCTGCTTTTTCGTAATTACTGTCACTGGTATTTAATAAGCCCAGATTATTCAAAATAAATATATTGTTTGGAAATTTATTTAATGCATTATTTAATATTTCAATCCCTTCATGAGTTTTGCCACTACCTTGCAAACTTAATGCCAGTAAATTATGAAAGATAACTTCATTAGGATTTTTTCTAAGAAGAGGTTTTACTTTATTAATCACCTCATCATATCTTTTGGCATTAAAAAAATTCATTAATACTTGAATTTTTTGCCTAATTTCTTCTGTTTGAACCATTATTAATAGTTAATAAATAATATAGTTTGTTTTATTTTAAAGTCTTATTGTACATAAAAAACTTTATTATAAATTAAATTAACATGAAATTGTTTTGGAACACAAATAATCAATCAAGCTCTTTTTGGGGCGATTATCATCAAAAAAACTCAAAAACTTGGATATATGAATTGTTAGAAAATATTAAATTTATTGAAATTGACGATCTGTCAAAAATCGATGCAAATGAAAAAATTATAATTGTAGACTCTGAGATTCCAAATAAACAAGATTTTTATTTAAACGCCTTTAAAAATTTTAAAAACTTATATTTAATACATTTGGGAGATGAAGGAGGTAGAGAATATAATGAAGTATTTTACTCGAATTTTAAACATGTATTTAGAACTTTCCATCTAAATAAATTTTCTAAAAATAAAAAAATTTTATCAATACCAATTGGTTATAAAAGTGGCATTAAAAGAAATAAAAATCAGACTATAGATAAAAAATATTTATGGAGTTTTATGGGTACTATTCATGGAGCTAGTAGATTTGATTTAATTCATCAAAATAGAGACGTTAAGCCAAATTTTATAAACATAACTAAAAAATTTGGAGGTGAGAATACAATGTCTTCTGAGGATTATTATAATATTTTAAATGATTGTGCATTTTCTCTAGTACCACATGGGTACTTACATCCAGAAACTTACAGACTTTATGAAAGTTTAGAATGTGGATCAATCCCAATAATTGAAAATCCATACAACTTTTTTAATAATTTTTTACCAAACAATCCTTTTTTTTCGATCACTATTTGGTCTGAAGCAAACGATATAATTGCAAAACTTATTGAAGATAAAGATAAATTAATCGAAGTTTCCATTAGAATTAATAATTGGTGGATAGATTATAAAAAGGAACTAAAAAATAACATAAGCGAAATAATTCATGTTTAAAATTTTAAAATTTAATGAAATACAAGAATTTTTGGATAATAATCAAAATGATAAAGCTAATAAAATATTAATAGAAGAAAGGGAACAATATTACATGCACCCAGAGTATTTATTTTTAATGGCCAGGTATTTAAAAGCGACTAATAAATTTTACCAAGCAATCGATTGTTTGCATGCATCTCTTCAACATAATAATGATTTAAATTTTCTTAGTGAGAAAAACTATGATAAAAGCACCAATGAACTCGTTGAGAAAAAAATTTTATTAATTATAGAATTGTCAAAAATAATTAAAAATACAATTTTAGTTATTGAGTCAGAGATGACATTGAAGGACAAAGACAATAAAAAATTTATTGAAAAATTAGATCTTCTAATGCCTGGAGTTAAAAGAAAGAAATAAATATATTTATAAAATGACTATTTTTAGCTTATCCTCTGGACCTGGCGTTTCAGGTCTTGCAGTAATCAGGATTTCAGGTCCTGAGTGTAAACAAATAGCTTCTAAAATGGTATCTGGGGGTTTCCCAGAAGCTAGAGTCGCCACATTAAGAAAAATCAACAAAATCAACACTAATGAGTTAATTGACGAAGGAATTATCTTGTGGTTTCCAGGGCCAGAGAGCTACACAGGCGAGGATATTCTTGAATTTCATGTACATGGTAGCAGAGCAGTAATTAATGCTATTCAAAGTTCTATTTCTCAAATTAAAAATTGTAGATTCGCAGAACCTGGAGAGTTTACAAAAAAGGCGTTCCAAAATGGTAAAATAAATTTGCTTCAAGCAGAAAGTATTGGTGATCTAATAGCATCAGAAACTGAAATTCAAAGAAGACAAGCGATTGAAATTATGTCAGGACACCATGGAAAAAAATATGAAAAATGGAGAAGTAAATTAATTAAGATTTTATCAAGTATAGAAGCTAAAATTGATTTTCCAGATGAGGATCTTCCTAAAGATGTTTTAGAAAATATAAAAAATATTTCTCACCAAGTAAAAAATGAAATGTTGAAAGTTTTGGATGATCAAAACGTTGGTGAAAGAATTAGAGAAGGTTTTAAAATAGCAATTTTAGGGCCAGCGAATGCGGGCAAATCATCAATACTTAATTATTTGTCTAGAAGAGAAGTAGCGATTGTTTCTGAGTTTGCTGGTACCACAAGAGATATTATCGAGACACACTTAAATATCGATGGATATCCAGTTATAATGTCAGATACCGCAGGTATAAGGGAAGCCAAAGATGAAATCGAAAAAAGAGGAATAAAATTAGCACTTAAAAAAGCAGAAAAAGCAGATTTAAATATAGTTGTGATTGAGCCAAAAAGTGGCTATTTTACTGGTGTTTTAAAGGGCTTAATAAATTCAGATAAAACAATACTAGTTATAAATAAATCAGACTTAGGAACTGAACAAATTGAGGAGGAGTTAAAAAATTTTAAACCCATTTACATATCAATTAAAAAAGAAAAAAATTTAAATAAGTTGATTGATGAAATTAGAAACAGATTAAAAAATAAATTTATTTCAACAGAGGATACAATAATAACTCGTGAGAGGCATAGGCAACATATTAAACAATGCATTCAGCATTTAGAAAGCTTTGAAACAAAAAAATCAGAGAGTGATTTTGATAAAGCTGCTGAAGATTTAAGATTAGCAACTAGACATCTTGGGATGATAGTTGGTAAAGTTGACGTAGAAGAGATTTTAGGTTCAATATTTAGTGAATTTTGTATAGGTAAATAAGCCTTAATTTAAGCTATTTTTCGTTAAAATATTAGTGTTCTCTTGTAAATTTTTTTATCAATAATAAATTACAATTATGAAAAATGAATTGTCATTTGATATTGTAGTAATTGGTGGCGGTCATGCAGGATGTGAGGCTGCAGCTGCTGCAGCACGATTAGGTGTTAATACAGCCCTTTTTACTCATAAATTTGAAACCATTGGAGAGATGTCATGTAATCCTGCAATTGGAGGTTTGGGAAAGGGACACCTTGTAAGAGAGATAGATGCACTGGATGGTATTATGGGTGAAGTAGCAGATAAATCGGGCATTCAGTTTCGACTATTAAATAGGAGCAGAGGACCAGCTGTACGTGGACCCAGAACTCAAAGTGATAGATCATTATATAAAAAATATATGCAAGAAAAACTTGTAAACTACTGTAATTTAAGTATTTTTTCTGATCCTGTAATTAGGTTTAATTTTCATAAAAATGAGCTAAAGGGTTTTGAAACCCAATCAGGAAAAGAGATATTATCCTC
>CAZBRW010000015.1:0-16015 GCA_964494555.1 uncultured Candidatus Pelagibacter sp.
GAAAAATCTAATCAGGCAATTGCCTAATGGATATCACAATCTCAGGTGAAATAATTAATTTACTAATAGTCTTATCATTATCAGCTACAGTCGCCGGTTTCATGGCCGGTCTTCTTGGCGTTGGTGGAGGAATTATTATGGTTCCAGCATTATACTATGCTTTTTCAGTTTTAGATTTTGATATTACAACTAGAATGCATTTATCTGTTGGTACTTCGCTAGCAATAATTATACCTACTTCAATAATTTCAACGAAAACTCATTCTGAATATAATGCAGTTGATTTTAAAATGGTTAAATCCTTTGGTCTTTTTATACTTTGCGGTGTTATTGCAGGTACATTTCTTGCTGTTAATCTTAAAACGCCAGCTTTAGTTTTATTTTTTGCGGTTTTTGCTTTTCTTGTTGGTTTATTTTTTATTTTCTTAAGAGAAAATTTAATGAACAATCCAAAAACTATTTCAAATATAGTAAAAAAGATAACTGGAATTATTATTGGATTTATATCTGTACCTTTAGGAATTGGGGGAGGCTCTTTAATGGTACCCTTCATGAGATCTTTTGGTTACGATATAAGAAAATCTATTGGTACTGCTGCTGCCGTAGGTTTCTTAATTGCAGTATGTGGGGCAATTACAATGTCTTTAAGTGGTAAAATGATAGGCAATGTTAACGCACCATATAGTTTTGGCTATATAAATTTAATGGGTTTTTTAGTATTTGTTCCAGTGACTACAGTTATGGCAAGAATAGGGGCTAAAGCAGTTCATAAGATTGACAAAAAACTTCTGAGTAAAATCTTTGGCGTTTTTTTAATATGCGTCTCCATCAGGTCTTTTGTAGAATATTTGAGTATAAGTTAAAATTGATAGGATTTAATTAGTTCCCCATCGAATTTTGTTCCAGATTCTTTCATGAAAATAGTAGAAAAATAATGGTAAAATTGAGCCAATTCCAAGTATTCCGGCCCCAGTAAAAGTACCTGTGTAAATATAGCCAAAAATAACCCAGTAAACGAAAATAAAAAATCTCCAAGAAAAAGTTTTAGCAACTGACCGGATTTTTTTGTCTGCCATAAAAAAAATGAGGTGACTTCAGTCTCCCTCCATCACCCCACATATAAATTTTATTTGATTCGGCAAAAAAAAGTGATCACTTATTAGTTGAATATTCAATTAATTTTGATTTAAATCTTTTGGTCATAATCACCAATTTTTCCAGTTTTTTGAAGAAGTTTATCTATAAAATAAAAAATTTCTTTCTTTCTATTATCAGACACTGGACTTTCAGTAACAATAACCAAAGATGGTTTATTAGAGGAAGCCCTTATAAGGCCCCAAGATCCATCTTCAAGAGTAAATCTTACTCCATTAACAGTTAAAATATTAGATATTTCTAACCCATCAATTTTCTCTCTGTCCTCTTTGATTTTTTTAATTTTGTAAACTAATTCGTCAATAACTTTGTATTTTTCTTCATCTTTGCAATAAGGTCCCATAGTTGGGCTTTGAAAAGTTTTAGGAAGTTGGTTGATAAGTTTTGAAATTTTTTTATTTTCATTATCTAAGAGATGACATATTTGGATAGCAGAATTAATACCATCATCAAAACCATATCCAAGAGGTTTATTAAAAAAAAAATGACCACTCTTTTCAAATCCTGCTATCGCTGACTCTTCATTAACTTTTCTTTTAATATAAGAATGGCCTGTTTTCCAATATATTGTTTTACAATTATTTTCTTTTAAAACTTCATCAACTTCAAATAATCCAGTAGACTTTACGTCAACAATAAACTTTGAATTTTTATGAGATTTAGAAATATTTCTAGCTATTAAAAGACCTATCTTATCAGCAAAAATTTCTTTTCCATCATTATCAATTACACCTACACGATCTCCATCACCATCAAATCCAAAACCAACATCAGCTTTGTTATCTTTTACACATTTTGATATTTCATGAAGCATTTTCATATCCTCTGGATTTGGATTATATTTTGGGAACGTATAATCAAGATTACAATCTAATTCTATAACCTCACAACCTATAGATTTTAAAATTTCCGGAGCAAATATTCCAGCTGTTCCATTTCCACAAGCCACAACTACTTTTAATTTATTTTTAATTTTATTCTTAGATAATTCACTTATATAAATTTTGCTAAAATTTTTTATTTCCTTTATAGATCCTTCTCCTAAATTAAATTTTTGTTTTAAAACTATTTCTTTTAGTTCTGTCATTTCCTCTTTACAATGAGTTAAACCTTTTTGAATACCCATTTTAATTCCTGTCCATCCATTTTCGTTATGACTTGCCGTTACCATTGCAACAGCGTCAGTATTTAGTTTAAATTGTGAAAAATATATCGTCGGAGAAAGGCATAAACCAATATCTTCAACATTACACCCAGTAGCTATTAATCCTTCTATGAAACTTTTTTTTATTTCTTCACTGTATGATCTATAGTCATGACCTACAGTTACCCTTGGATTTTTAATTTTATTAGTTATTTGAGTTCCAAATCCTTTCCCAACAGATTTGATTCCTTCTAAACTTATGTTTTTTGGATACAACCATCTCGCGTCATATTCTCTAAAACCAAGAGGATCAATTTTTATTGAATTGGACATATGAATATATGTACATTTTTTTTGATTTTTTTATTGATATTTTTTATATATGTTCTATAAATGTTCTATTGATTTCTAATTTATATAGTATATTTAGGATATCTGCATACAACATATAGTTGTTTTACAACAAAACGTATTAAAGGGAGTTAAATGAATAAAGTCTTGTCTCAGGCCATAAAGAAAGCTGTCTCAGAATTTTCACCCTCTATAAAAGAGAAAAATATCGATAAAAGGCCAGATTTATTCTCACTAAATAATGATACTGAGCTTTTTCAGAATTCAAAAGGCATAACAATCAAAATTGATAGAAGTAGAGATTCTAATTTAACTGATTTTGGAAGAGCAACTCTAAGCGACAGATATCTTGGAGAGAATGAGTCATATCAAGATTTATTTGCAAGAGTGGCAAGTCATTATGCCGATGACAACCTACATGCACAAAGAATTTATAATTATATAAGTAATTTGTGGTTTATGCCAGCCACTCCAGTTTTGTCGAACGGAGGAACTAGCAGAGGACTTCCTATATCATGTTTTTTAAATGAAGCAGGTGATAGTTTAAATGGAATTTTAGATTTATGGAGTGAAAATGTTTGGCTTGCAGCAAGAGGAGGAGGCATTGGCAGTTATTGGGGCAACTTAAGATCTATAGGTGAAAAAATAGGAAGAGTTGGAAAAACTTCTGGAATAATTCCATTTATTAAAGTTATGGACTCTTTAACAATGGCGATAAGCCAAGGTTCTCTTAGAAGAGGTTCTGCAGCATGCTATCTACCAATTGATCATCCAGAAATAGAGGAATTTATTGAAATGAGAAGACCAACTGGAGGTGATCCAAATAGAAAAGCATTAAATCTTCATCATGGTGTTTTAGTCTCAGACGCATTTATGAGAGCTGTTGAAATGGATGAACAATGGGCTTTAAAAAGCCCTAAAGATAAAGCGGTACAAGGAACTGTTTCAGCGAGAAATCTATGGATTAGATTATTAACTGCAAGAATTGAAACAGGCGAACCATATATAATATTTATCGATACTGTTAATAGAATGATACCACAGCATCATAAACTTGCTGGCTTAACGGTTAAGACTTCTAACTTATGTAGCGAAATAACTCTACCCACTGGAGTTGATAAAGAGGGCAGAGACAGAACAGCAGTTTGTTGCTTATCATCTTTAAATGTTGAAAAGTACGATGAATGGAAGGACGATGAAAATTTTATACCTGATGTAATGAGGTTTTTAGACAATGTTTTAACTGATTTTATTGAAAATGCTCCAGATGAATTTTCAGATGCTACTTATTCAGCAATAAAAGAAAGAAGCGTTGGACTTGGAGTTATGGGTTTGCACTCCTATTTTCAAAAAAAAATGATTCCACTTGAATCAGTAATGAGCAAAGTATGGAACCAAAAAATATTTAAACATATTCACAAAAATGTTGATCAGGCCTCAAAAGATCTAGCCGAAGAAAGAGGACCATGTCCAGATGCAGCAGACTATGGATTTCAGGAAAGATTTTCTAACAAAACTGCAATTGCTCCAACGGCATCAATTTCAATAATTTGTGGTGGAACTTCACCAGGTGTTGAACCTATTGCTGCTAATAGCTTTACACACAAAACTCTTTCAGGATCTTTCAATGTTAGAAATAAATACTTAAAAGAATTATTAGCAAAGCATAATAAAGATAATGACGAAATATGGTCTACCATTACCACAAATCAAGGATCAGTTTCTCATTTAGATTTCTTAACCCAAGAAGAAAAAGATGTTTTCAAAACTGCTTTTGAGCTAGATCAAAGATGGCTTGTTGATTTAAGTGCAGATAGAACCCCACATATTTCACAAGCACAATCTATAAACTTATTTTTACCTGCTGATGTACACAAGAAAGACCTCCATCAAATTCATTTCCAAGCTTGGAAGAAAGGTTTGAAGAGTCTTTATTACTGTAGGTCTAAATCAATACAGAGGGCCGAGAATATTAATGATGCAAATTCAACTGATATTATGTCCAATGTTTATAAATCTAATAAAAACAAAACCAACGAAACAGAATACGAGGAGTGTTTATCATGTCAGTAGCAAAGAAAATTAATTCAGAAATAATTCAACCAAAAAAAATGGGGTTGCTTGTAGAGAATCCTGTTTATAAACCTTTTAGATATCCATGGTGCTACGACGCTTGGTTAACCCAACAAAGAATTCACTGGTTACCTGAAGAAGTTCCACTGGGAGATGATGTGAGAGATTGGCAAAAAAACTTAACACAATCTGAAAAAAATTTGTTAACACAAATCTTTAGATTTTTTACTCAAGCTGATGTTGAAGTCAATAATTGCTACCTAAGACATTATACAACCGTATTTAAACCAACTGAAGTATTAATGATGATGACATCTTTTGCATCCATGGAGACAGTTCATATTGCTGCATATTCCCATTTGTTAGACACAATTGGAATGCCAGAGTCGGAGTACTCAGCTTTTATGAAGTATAAAGAGATGAAAGATAAATATGACTATATGCAGAATTTCAATGTGAATTCAAAAGAAGATATCGCTAAAACTGTTGCAGTGTTTAGTGCATTCACAGAAGGTCTTCAATTATTTGCAAGTTTTGCAATTCTACTCAACTTCCCAAGACACAATAAAATGAAAGGCATGGGTCAGATAGTAACCTGGTCTGTTAGAGATGAAACATTACATTGTAATTCTATGATTAGATTGTTTAAAGAATTTATAAAGGAAAATCCTGAAATCTGGACTCCAAAACTTAAGAAAGAACTTTATGATGCTTGCAGAACAATTATTGAGCACGAGGATGCTTTTATAGATCTTGCTTTTGAAATGGGCCCAATGGATGGATTAACTGCAAAAGAAGTAAAAGAATATATAAGATTTATTGCTAATAGAAGACTAACACAATTAGGTTTAGAGCCGATATATAATGTTCAAAAAAATCCATTAACATGGTTGGATACAATGTTAAATGCCGTAGAACATATGAATTTCTTTGAAGGTAGAGCAACCGAATACTCAAAAGCATCAACGCAAGGCTCTTGGACCGAAGCATTTAGTTAATTTGATCTAGTATCAAATGAAAAAATTTGGTTTGGTAGTTCTAGGTGCACACACAACAAACCACACAAGAGATGAAATTGAAAAATTTCGAGAAAAACCGATTTTATTAATCGAACCTGTACCAGCAAATATTGAAGCAATTAAAAAGAATCTAAAAGATTTTACAAATGTTATAATTGAACCTGTAGCAATTGCCAATAAGGCTGAAAAAAGAAATTTTTATTTTGTTAAAAGCGAGTCTATCGCTAAATTAGGAAAACATTGGGCGAGCGGCATAGGTTCGTTTGATAAAAACCATCTTTTAAATCATAAATCAAAAAGGTTTAAAATTGAGGAAATCGACATCGAAACCATCGAAATAGAGTGTTTAACCTTTGATGATATTGTAAAAAAATATAAAATATTTGAAATTGAAAAGATGATCATTGATATTGAGGGTAGTGAATATGAAATTTTAAAAGATATTGACCTACAAAAAATTAAAATTTCTAATATTTTATTTGAATTTAAGCATTTTGATGGGGTATTTCAGACAGGAGATAAACTAAAAGAAATAATAAATAAATTCGAAAAAAATAACTATAAAACTTCAAAAATTGACGAAGAAAATATGTTAGCAGTAAAAAAATAGCCTTATCTCTTGGAAATTTCAGAAACTTTTCTGTATGGACTTCCGTTGTAAGCTGCGAGTGGTCTAATTAATTTATTTGTAGAAAGTTGCTCTATTACATGAGCTGACCAGCCGGTGATTCTTGATATAACAAATATTGGTGTAAAAAAATCAGTATCAAAACCCATTAAATGATAAGTAGGTCCTGTTGGATAATCCACATTTGGATGTATATTTTTTCTATCAATCATTACTTTTTCTACAATATCATAAATTTTTTCAAATTTTTTATCTTTTTTAATTTCTGCTACTTTTCCAAAATATTTTCTCATAGTAGGAACCCTCGAGTCTCCACTTTTATAAACTCTATGCCCAAAACCCATAACAACATCTTTGTTATCTAGAGCTTTATTTATCCATTTAAGTGCATTTGCTGGTTTCTTTATTTTGTTCATCATATGCATTACTTCTTCATTTGCACCGCCATGAAGTGGCCCTTTTAAACTTGCAATAGCACCTGTAATAGCACCATGTATATCTGACAAACTACTTGTTATAGTTCTTGCTGTAAATGTAGATACATTAAAACTATGTTCTGCATATAAAATTAAAGAAACATCAAAAGCTTTTACAATGTCTTTATTTGGAACTTTACCAAAGCACATGTAAAAAAAGTTTTCAGCAAATGAAAGTTTTTTCTTCGGAGAAATAATTTTTTTTCCTTTTCTTGATCTATAAAAAGCTGCTAAGGCCACAGGAGTTTTTGCAAAAATTCTCATTACTTTTCTCATATTTGCTTTTGATGAATTGTCTTTTGTTTCCTTATCTTCAAGACCCATTATACTTACTGCTGTTCTTGCAACATCCATAGGGTGTGCTTTTTTTGGAAAGTTTTTTATATCTTGTAATAAAGTTTTAGAAAGTTTTCTCTCATTTCTTTCTTGTTTTTCAAAATCTTTCAATTGTTTTTTATTCGGCAGTTCACCGTTTAATATTAAATATGCAACTTCTTCAAATTTACATTTTGCACAAAGATCTTGTGCAGCATAACCTCTATAAGTTAGTGAATTAATTTCAGGCATAACTTTAGAAATTCCTGTTTCATCAACAGTAACGCCCATTAGTCCTTTTTTAATATCATTGCTCATTATTCGTGTCCATCTGTACTAAAATTATAAATTTTTTCATCTAGAGAATTATACTTCTCATACTCAACTATTTCGTACAATCTTCTTCGAGTTTGCATCTTATCTATAATATTATTTTGGTGTCCATCCTTAAAAATGTCTCTCAATCCATCTTCTACACTTTTCATAGCCAATCTTTGGGTAGTAACAGGATAAATCACTATATTATAACCTAAATTTTCTAGCTCTTTGTAATTTAGTAATTTTGTTTTTCCAAACTCTGTCATATTAGCTAACAAATAAGAACTTAAAGATTTTCTAACTGTTTCAAATTCCTTTTCATTAGCAAGTGCTTCAGGGAAAATTATTTCAGCGCCAGCATCTATATACGCTTTACATCTATCTATCATTTTCTCTATACCTTCAACAGATTTAGCATCTGATCTGGCAATAATTTTAAAATTTTCATCTTTTTTTGCTGAAACACATTCTTTGATTTTTTTTACCATATCTTCTGTTGAAATTAATTCCTTGTTGTCTAGATGCCCACATCTTTTACGCTCAATTTGATCTTCTAGGTGAACAGCCGCAACTCCAAACTCTTCAAAAGTCTGTATAGTTTTTTCACAAGATTTAAAACCAGTATCTATGTCAACTATAGTTGGTAAATTAGTTACTCGAGAAATTAAATATGATCTTGTACTTACATCTTCTAATGTTGTTAAACCAATATCTGGAAATCCTAAATCATTTGCCATGACGCCACCTGAAACATAAACAGCATCATATCCAATTTCTTCAATTACTTTCGCAGTTAATGGATTATATGCACCAGGCACTCTTAAAATTTTATTAGATTTTAATTTTTGAACAAGAGAAAGTCTTTTTTCTTTAGGTTCTTTCTGGATAAAATGCATTAAAAAATCCCTTTTTTATTATTTTTAATTAATTTCGATTTATTAATTTCAATATTTAATTTATTTAATTGTCCTGGCTTAAGTTTAGTTAAATTTTGAACGATATTTAAAAATCTATTGCTCTCTTTTTTTGATATGATTTTGTCTGTAAGAGTTAAAAATTTCTTTATATAATTTGCTCTCTGAAATGGTCTTGAACCATATGGATGCGCATCTGCTCTATCTAATTGTTCTACAATTTTTCGTCCATTGTTGAGAGTAACAATAACTTTTGCGCCAAATGATTTATTTTTTGGGTTCGGATCATGATATTTTTTTGTCCACTTTTTATCTTCGTGAGTTTTAATTGATTGCCATATCTTAATTGTACTTTTTTTATTTGCTCTTTTTTTTGTATAAGATTTTACATGATGCCAATCAGCATCTTCTAATGCAACAGCAAAAATATACATAATAGAATGATCTAGTGTCTCTCTACTTGCATTAGGATCCATTTTTTGTGGATCATTAGCTCCAGTTCCAATTACATAGTGGGTGTGATGACTGGTATAAATATCAATTTTTTTTATTTGATTTAAATTTTTGATTTTTTTATTTAATTTTTTTGCAATATCTATTAGCGCTTGAGCTTGGTACTCTGCTGAATATTCTTTAGTGTAAGTTTCAAGTATAGATTTTTTTTCCTCATTTTTTTTTGGTAAAGGAATTTTATATAAAGCTTTTTTTCCATCTAATATTCTTGCCACAACACTATCCTCACCTTCGTAAATTGGACTTGGTGCACCTTCTCCTCTCATTGCTCTATCTACTGCTTCGATTGCTAATTTACCTGCATGTGCTGGAGCGAAAGCTTTCCAGCTTGATATTTCACCTTTTCTGGATTGTCTTGTAGAAATTGTAGTGTGTAATGCTTGTTGAATCGCCTGATATATAGTTTCAGTTTTTAATTTTAGCATCGTACCAATACCAGCTGCAACACTTGGGCCAAGATGAGCTATGTGATCTATTTTATGTTTATGAAGACAAATGCCTTTTACAAGGTTAACTTGAACTTCGTAAGCAGTTAAAATTCCTCTTATAAGATTAATTCCACTTATTTTTTTTTGCTGAGCCACAGCCAATAAAGGAGGAATATTATCTCCAGGATGACTATAATCTGCTGCTAAAAAAGTATCATGAAAATCTAATTCTCTTACAGCAGTTCCATTTGACCAGGCTGCCCATTCACAATCAACTTTAAATTTTTTATTAACTCCAAATAAATTAGCACCATTTTTTCTAAAATGTCTTAAAGCCATCTCTCTTGATGAAATTACAGCTTTTCTATTCAATGAAGCAATTGCAACTGAAGCATTGTCAATTACCCTGTTAATCACCATATCTACAGATTTGTAGTTGAGTTTAGAGTTGTCACTAGCAATTTCTGCAATTTTCCATGCCATTTGTTTATTTTTTGGCAAGTGAATTTTTGATGGATAAACTTTTACTTTATGTATAATCAAAAAATCTCCTAAAAATTTTCTTACTGTAATACAATAATAATTGCAGTTATCAAAAGTAAAATTGCTAAAAAATACTCAATTAATGCTTTAATCTTATTATTCTTAACAATATTTCTTATTGCTGAACCAAAAGCTGCCCATGGTGATATAGACAATGGGCATATTATTAGTGCAACAATTGATATAAAAGTAATTGAAGCAATAAGATTTCCATCTTTTGGTAAAAAACCTGAAGCAGCCATACTTGATATAGTCCAGGCTTTAGGGTTTACAATTTGAAACAAAGCAGCCTCATAAAATTTAAGAGGTCTACCATCATCAACTTTAATTTTGCTAAATGATCCTATTATTTGGTATCCAAGGTACAGAAGATATAAACTACAAAGAATTTTCAAAATATTTTGAAGTTGCGGAAAAATTTGAAATATTTTTCCTAACCCAAGACAAACCAGAATAAGTTGCAAAACATGACCAATTGTTATCCCTGACATATGTGGAATTGATTTAGTGAAACCAAATTTAAGACCAGATGTCAAAACCATTGCATTATTTGGACCTGGCGTAACATACATTACAAAGTAAAAACTGATTAGTGCAAATAAAATATCAAAATTAACCATTTAAGTATGAAGAAATGATTTTTTCAATTCCAATAAAATCTTTTACTAAATGATCATGTGAGATGTCACTGACTTTTTTTTCTGTATATCCATCTTCTAATAGAATAAATGGAATACTTGCATTTCTAGCTGTATCCGAGTCAGTTTCACTATCACCAATCATAAGAGTTTTTTTAATATCACCTTGCATAATGTCTATAACATTTGTCAAATGCCGTGGATCGGGTTTACAGTAATCAAAAGTATTACTACCAGCAACATACTCAAAATAATCATAAACATTGATTTTTTTTAATAAATCAACAGCTAAGTAGTCCTGTTTATTTGTACAGATTCCCATAGCTATATTTTTTTTTTTGCACCAATTTAAAAAATCCAATGCTCCATTTATTAATTTACTTTCTTCAGCGATATTATTTGCATAATATTTGATAAATTCTTTAGTCATTTCTTTTTTTGTTTGATCGTCATTTACCTTGCCAAATTCTTTTTTTGCCTGTCCCCAAACAGATCTACCGATTAATGATCCAGCACCTTTACCAACTAACTTTCTGATATCATTTGTTGTTTTTGTTTCATATCCAAATTTTTTCATTACAAAATTATGAGCATTCATAAGATCAGGAGCAGTATCTATTAAAGTTCCATCTAAATCGAATATAATTGTAAATTTTTGAGTCATTTTAAAAGTATTAATAAGAAATAATTTGTGACTTAAAGATAATTATTACTTAACTATAAGAAATCTTAATAAATGAAACAATCAAATTTACAAGATAATTTAAGAAAAAAATTTGTAAAAAAAGGAGTTAAGATGATTGCTCCTGAAACTGTTTTCTTTTCTAAAGATACAAAAATAGGAAAAAATGTGACTATTGATCCATATGTAGTGATTGGAGAAAAGGTTAAAATTCAAAATAATGTTAAAATTTATTCTTTTTCTCATTTAGAAAAAGTTAAAATTGAAAATAATGTGAACATTGGACCTTATGCAAGATTAAGACCAGGGGCTATTCTTAAGGCTGGATCACGTGTAGGAAATTTCGTTGAGATAAAAAAAAGCACTATAGGAAAAAATTCTAAGGTAAATCATTTATCATACGTGGGTGATTCAATTCTAGGAGAAAAAGTAAATATAGGCGCAGGTACAATTACTTGTAATTATGATGGTATAAAAAAAAATAAAACAAAGATAAAAGATAAAGTTTTTATAGGATCTAATTCATCTTTAGTTGCACCTTTAACTATTAACGAAAATAGCATTATCGGCGCAGGTTCAGTTATAACTAAAAGTGTTAAAAAAAAATCTTTGGCTTTAACAAGATCAGAGCAAGTCGAGATTAAAAATTATAAGAGGAAAAAATAATGTGTGGAATTGTAGGAATCGTTAGTAATAAGTCGGTATCAGCAAGCATTATAAGTGCACTAAAGAAACTAGAGTATCGTGGATACGATTCAGCTGGAATTTCAACGATAGCAAATAGTCAGATTAACGAACAAAAATGTTCAGGTAGAGTTGATAACCTTGAAAAGATTCTTTTTCAAAATCCATCCTCAGGAGATCTCGGTATCGGTCATGTTAGGTGGGCAACTCATGGAGTTCCAAATCAAGTGAATGCTCATCCGCATTCATCAGAAGTTGTTTCAGTAGTACATAATGGAATTATTGAAAATTCAGATACTTTAAGAAATGAATATATGAAGAAAGGATACTCTTTTAAATCACAAACAGATACAGAAGTAATAACAATCATGCTTACAGAATTTTTAAAAAATAATAATTTAATTGACTGTATTCATAAAACTTTAAAAAAATTAGAAGGCAGTTTTGCTTTAGGTGTTATTTTTAAAGATTATAATAATTTAGTAGTTGGTGCAAGAAGAGGAAGCCCCCTTGCTGTAGGATATGGACACAATGAAAATTTTATTGGTTCCGACTCTTATGCTCTTAAATCCATGACTAATAAAATATCTTATCTTGACGATGGTGATTTTTGTATTCTATACAAAGAGAAGGTCGAATTTTACAATTCAGATAAAAAAAAAATTAATAAAGAAATTTTAGAATTATCCCATGACGATAATACCGCAGAAAAAGGCGATTATAGAGATTTTATGTCGAAAGAAATTAATGAACAGTCACATACAACAAAAAAATGTATTAATGAATATTTAAATATATCTCAAAATGAAATTAATATTTCAAATTTACCCATAGAACCAAAAAAGATTAGAAAAATTAGATTAATTGGTTGTGGCACAGCTTACCATTCATGCCTAATGGCAAAATACTGGATAGAAGAATTTACTTCTTTGGATGTCGATGCAGATATCGCATCCGAGTTTAGATATAGAAAAACAAGATTAGATCCTAACGATCTTTATATTTTTGTTTCTCAATCCGGAGAAACAGCAGATACATTTGCTGCTTTAGAAAAATGTAAAAAAAATAATCTTAAAACTTGTGCAATTGTTAATGTTTTAGAAAGCTCTATAGCAAGAAATGCTGATTTAGTTTTACCTATATACGCAGGTCCAGAAATAGGAGTTGCTTCTACAAAGGCATTTATAGGACAATTAACTGTTTTATATTTATTAACTTTAAAAATTTCAAATGATAGAGGTGATATATTATCAGATGAATACATTAAATTAATTTTAGATTTAAAAAATATTCCTGATTTAATAGAGGAAACACTTAATAAACAAAAAGATATTCAAGAAATTGCTGGGGACTTTATAAAAGCAAAAGGCACTATGTACTTAGGAAGAGGTCTATCTTTTCCTATAGCAATGGAGGGAGCTCTTAAACTAAAAGAGTTGTCTTATATACATGCAGAAGGTTATGCAGCTGGAGAAATGAAACATGGACCTTTAGCGTTAATAGAGGATGGCATGCCTGTTATTGTTCTTGCTCCTAAAGATAGATTTTATGAAAAAACTATTTCTAATATGCAAGAGGTTATTGCAAGAGGTGGTAAAGTTTTTATGATTACAGATGACACATCTGAAACAATGAGCGAAAATATCAGATTTAAGTTTCAAATTCCAAAAACTAATTCTTCAATTAATTCATTCCTTCTAACAATACCAATTCAGTTCTTGGCATATCACGTTGCTTTATTGAAGAATTGCGACATTGATAAACCAAGAAATCTTGCAAAATCTGTTACTGTTGAATAATTATAAAAGTCTGTTAAAACACCTTTAGGTTGTATATGAAAAATTGGAAAGTTAATAACTGGAGAAAATATCCTGTCAAACACATACCAACGTATGATGATGAGAAGGAGCTCAATGATGTATTAAACAAATTAAAAACATTTCCTCCTTTAGTCTTTGCTGGAGAAACTCGACATTTGAGAGATCAATTAGCAAAAGTTTCAGATGGCAAAGCTTTTCTACTGCAAGGTGGGGATTGTGCAGAAAGTTTTGCAGAATTTCATCCAGATAATATTAGGGATACTTTTAAAGTAATCCTGCAAATGTCTTTAATATTAACTTACTCAGCATCTTTACCCGTAGTAAAACTTGGCAGAATAGCTGGTCAATTTTCTAAACCTCGAAGTGCACCTACAGAAAAACAAGGAGACAAGGAATTGCCAAGCTATTTAGGTGATAATATTAATGCAATAGATTTTACTGAAAAAGCCAGAAGACCCGACCCAAAAAGATTATTTAAGGCTTATTCACAATCAGCTTCAACTTTAAATTTATTAAGAGCTTTTTCAAAAGGTGGTTTTGCTGATTTAAATAAAGTTCATTTATGGAACTTAGATTATATTAAAAAAAGTCCTCAAGCTAAAAAATTTAAAGAATTAGAGGATAAAATCGCTGATGCTTTAGCGTTTATGGAATCATGTGGAATAACATCAGATTTTAATAATAGATTATACACTGTTAATTTTTGGACGTCACATGAAGCGCTACATTTACCATTTGAAGAAAGTATGACTAGAGTCGACTCTACAACTGGGGAGTACCACGATACGTCTGCACATTTCGTTTGGATTGGAGATAGAACTCGACAATTAGATGGTGGACATGTTCAATTTTGTAAAGGAATTGAAAATCCAATTGGAATTAAATGTGGACCAACTTCAAAACCTGATGAAATTGCAGAAATTTGTGAAACTTTAAATCCAAAAAATGAAAAAGGTAAAATAACTTTAATATCAAGATTCGGACACCAAAATGTTGAAAAATTTTTACCTAAGTTAATTAGAGGAATTAAAAAAGAAGGATTAAACGTTGTATGGTCTTGTGATCCAATGCATGGAAATACAATTAAATCGACAACAGGCTTTAAAACAAGACCTTTTAATGATGTGGTAAGCGAAGTAAAAAATGTTTTTGGAGTTCACCAATCAGAAGGCTCATATGCTGGAGGTTTGCATGTGGAAATGACCGGTCAAGATGTAACTGAATGTACAGGTGGAGCAAGAAAAATATCTGATGCTGATTTGTCTAGTAGGTATCATACTCATTGTGATCCTAGATTAAACTCTGATCAAGCTTTAGAGTTAGCATTTTTAATTTCAGATGAAATAAAGAAAAACTCTAATTATGCAAAGAATGGAATTAGAGCGGCATCTTAAGCAGTTGTAAAATTAAAAGATATATTTAAATAATAAAACATGAATTCTGGTGATAAAGTAAAATTTATAAGTAAATGGATACTTGATTACGCAAATTCTATGCCAGTCAAAGCGAAATCTTTAATAATTGGCATTTCTGGAGGAATAGATTCTTCTGTATCCAGTACACTATGTGCTCTTACAGGTATAAAAACTATTGTGTTATCTATGCCAATAAAGCAAAAATCTGCTCAACACGATTTGAGTTTAAAACATCAAGAATGGTTGAAAAAAAACTTTAAAAATGTTGAAGGACATACACTTCAATTAGACACATTATTTAATACCTTCAAAACTTCGTTATCACAATTTGATAATGAGCACGGAATGGCAAATTCCAGAGCAAGACTTAGAATGACAACTCTTTATCAAGCTGCAGCAGCAAATCACGGTATTGTTGTTGGTACAGGCAATAAAGTTGAAGATTTTGGAGTAGGATTTTACACAAAGTATGGTGATGGAGGTGTAGATATATCTCCGATAGCAGATTGCAACAAAACAGAAGTTTGGGAACTTGGTAAGGAATTAAAAATTTTAAAAGAAATAATTGATGCACCACCAACAGATGGACTCTGGGATGATGGTAGAACAGATGAAGGTCAATTAGGACTTTCATATAAAGAACTAGAAGAAGCAATGAACAATGAAAATTCATCAAACAGAGACAAGTATTTACAAATAAGAAAAGCAAACTTACATAAAATGGAACCCATTCCAGTATGTAAGATTCCCAACTAATCAATTAGATTCACAAATCTAAAATTAAGGTATATTCCTAGAATAATGAATAAAGATATATTTTTATCAAATACCCTCGGTGGAAAAAAAGAAAAATTTGTTCCAATTAATGTAAATAAGATTGGAATGTACGTATGTGGTCC
>CAZBRW010000016.1:0-15651 GCA_964494555.1 uncultured Candidatus Pelagibacter sp.
ACTCCACATATTTTTGACTTTGCTTATATTATATACATCTGTCGAAGGAATGTTTGTTGAAAATTTGGAATTTATTTATGGATCAAAGTAAATGAAAGTTTTTCCAGCAATAGATATAAAAAATAAAAAGTGTGTGAGATTAATCAAAGGAGACTTTAACAATAAAACTGAATATGAGATGTCCCCAATTGAGCAAGCTAAAAAATATAAAGATCATGGTTTTATAAATTTGCACATAGTTGATTTGGATGGAGCGTTGACTGGGAGAACTATTAATATTGATTTGATTAGAGATCTAGTAAGCAAATTTGATCTTAAAATTGAGATAGGTGGAGGAATCAGAAATTTTGAAAGTATTCAAAAATACACTGATATAGGTGTCGAAAAAGTTATTTTAGGTAGTGCTGCAATTAAAGATAAAAATTTTCTAAAAGAAGCTTGTAAAAGATTTCCGAATAAAATCGCATTGGGCTTGGATGCTAAGGATGGATATTTAGCTGTATCTGGTTGGAAAGAAAATTCAAATCAATTAACAACAGATTTTTTGCAAGAGATAAATGATTATGGAGTTAGCAGATTAATCTATACGGATATTAATAGAGATGGAACAAAGCAAAGCCCTAATTTTGAGGAAACATCTAAAATTGCGGAGATATCAAATTGTCCAGTGATTATATCTGGTGGTGTATCATCAATGGATGATATTAGAAAAGCCAAAAGTTTAAAAAATATAGAGGGTATAATAGTTGGCAAAGCTATATATGATGGAGACATAAAACTAGAGGAGCTAGCAAAAGAAATAAATGCTTAAAAATAGAATAATACCTTGTCTAGATGTTAAAAATGGACGCGTAGTTAAAGGTATTAACTTTGTAGATTTAAAAGATGCGGGAGATCCTGTTGAACAAGCAAAAATTTATTCTGATGGTGGAGCAGATGAAATTTGTTTCTTGGACATTACAGCATCAAACGAAAATAGAGATACAATTTATGATGTAGTAGAGAGAACTTCAAAAAAATGTTTCGTACCTTTAACTGTTGGTGGTGGAGTAAGAAGTGTTGATGATATCACTAAACTTTTAAACTGTGGAGCTGATAAAGTTTCAATAAATACTGCTGCAGTTCAAAATTCAGATGTGGTTATTAAAAGTTCGAAAAAATTTGGTTCTCAATGTATTGTAGTTGCAATTGATGCAAAAAGGAGTGAAAAAAAATGGGAAGTATTTACTCATGGGGGAAGAAATAATACTGGAATAGATGCAATAGAGTACGCAAAGAAAATGGAAGATAATGGTGCAGGAGAACTTTTAGTAACATCAATGGACAGAGATGGAACTCAAGCCGGGTATGATATTGACTTAATGTTTAAAATATCATCAACGGTAAACATTCCAGTAATTGCTTCAGGTGGTGTTGGAAACCTTGATCACTTAGTGGATGGCATAAAACTAGGCAATGCAAGTGCAGTTTTAGCGGCTTCTATTTTTCACTATGGGAAATTTTCTTTGAAAGATGCCAAAGAATATTTGGACACAAAGGGAATTCCTGTTAGGATTTGAGATGCTAAATACCTTAGAAACATTATTTAACCTTGCAAGAGAAAGAAAGGCAAATCCAGTTGATGGATCTTATTCAAATAAACTTTTAAGTGATAAGATATTAAGTAAGTCTAAAGTTTTAGAGGAGATCAATGAACTTATTGAAGCTGTTGAAAAAGACTCTAATAAAATACATGAAGCAGCTGATGTTTTTTACCATCTAATAATGTATCTTGAAGCTAACAACATAAAAATTGAGGATGTGATGACTGAATTAAATAAAAGAAAAAAATGAGTCATAAATTTTACAAACCTGCAAAATCAAGATTACAAAGGAGTGAATTAGCTGTTCCGGGTTCATCACCGAAAATGTTTGAAAAAGCCCTAAATTCAAAGGCAGACTATGTATTTCTTGATTTAGAAGATGCTGTATCTCCAAATGATAAAATTTCAGCTAGAGCAAACGTAATCAAAGCTTTAAATGAAATTAATTGGAGAGAAAACGGCAAAACAATATCAGTAAGAATAAATAGTCTTGATACACATTATATGTATTCTGACTTAATTGAAATTGTAGAACAAGCAGGAGAAAAGATTGATACTATACTTGTTCCAAAAGCTGGAACTGAAAGTGATGTTTACATGGTAGATTGTATGTTAACTCAAATAGAAACAAATAAGAAAATTAAAAATAAAATTGGTATAGAATGTTTAATTGAAACTGCATTAGGCATGTCTAATATAAAAGAAATTGCAAAATCAAGTGAAAGATTAGAAGCATTACATTTCGGAGTTGCAGATTATGCTGCAAGTTTAAGAGCTAGAACAACTGTTATAGGTGGACTAAATCCTAACTATCCAGGAGATCAATGGCACCATGGTTTATCAGAATTAGTTATGACCTGTAGAGCTTATGGTCTAAGAGCAATAGATGGACCATTCGGAGATTTTAATGATCCTGACGCTTATGTTGAAGCAGCAAAAAGAGGCGCTGCCATAGGCATAGAAGGAAAATGGGCTATCCATCCATCACAAATAGAATTAGCCAACAAAGTCTATTCGCCGCCAGAAGCAGAGGTAACCAAGGCTAAGCGAATAATAGAGGAACTAGATAAAGCTGCAAAAGAGGGCAAAGGCGCCGCCCAACTTGATGGCAGGATGATCGACGCAGCCTCAGCAAGGATGGCTGAAAATATTGTAAACATAGATAAATTAATCCATAATAAATAAAAATAATTATGGATATTCACGAGTACCAAGCAAAAAAAATACTTTCAAATTTTGGGGTTACAATCCCAAGAGGTGGAATTGTATATAGTCCAGAAAATGCAGAGAATAAAGCAAGGGAAATTGGAGGATCTAAATGGGTGGTAAAAGCACAAATTCATTCTGGTGCTAGAGGTAAAGCTGGTGGAATTATTGTTTGTGAAACCCCGTTAGAAGTGGCGCAAGCAACAGATAAATTATTAGGAAAAAAATTAGTAACAAACCAAACTGGACCACAAGGAAAAATTGTTAACAGAATTTATATAGAGGAAGCTACAGACATAGAAAAAGAGTTATATTTAGGATTGGTATTTGATAGAAGTTCTGAGAGTATAATGGTTGTTGCCTCAACAGAAGGAGGAATGAGTGTTGAAGAAATTTCAAAAGAAAAACCAGAAACTATAATAAGATCTAAAATAGAAGTTGCAGTTGGAATGCAAAATTTCCAAGCTAGAGAATTGGCTTTTGGATTGGGTATTAAACCAGATTTAATTAGACGAGTCTCAGATACAATAATTGGATGTTACAAGGCGTTTAGTGAATTAGATGCAACAATGGTTGAAGTAAATCCACTTGTAATTTCTAAGCAAAAGCAAATTCTAGCTTTGGACTGCAAAATGAGTTTTGACAATAATGCTATGTTTAGAAGAAGCCAAGTTTCAGAGCTTAGAGACAAAACACAAGAAGATACAAAAGAAATTTTTGCATCTGATAGAGGTTTAAATTATGTGAGCTTAGACGGGAATATTGGAAATATAATTAATGGCGCTGGTCTTGCTATGGCCTCAATGGATATGATTAAGTTAGCAGGAGGAAGTCCAGCAAATTTCTTGGACGTTGGAGGCGGCGCAACACCAGAAAAGATAGTTAAAGCATTTAAATTAATAACTATGGACGAAAAGGTAAAAGTAATACTGGTAAATATCTTTGCAGGAATAAATAGGTGTGATTGGGTTGCTGAGGGAATAGTAGAAGCGTTAAAAAAAATAGAAATTAAAGTGCCTTTAGTAATTAGACTTGCTGGGACTAACGTTGAAAAAGGTAATAAAATTTTAAAAGAAAGTAAGATTAATTATATTGAAGCAAACACTCTTGAAGATGCAGCAAATAAAGCCGTTGCAGCTTTAACAAAATAACTATGACAGTTTTAATTGATAAAAAAAGTAAGATAATTGTCCAAGGATTTACAGGAAAGATGGGAACATTTCACGCTGAGGAAATGATCAAATACGGTTCTAATATTGTTGGAGGTGTAACTCCAGGAAAAGGTGGTACAAAACATCTTAATCTTCCTGTTTTTAATACAGTAAAAGACGCTGTAAAGCATACAGGAGCAACAGCATCTATATTATTTGTTCCTCCAGCTTTTGCAGCTGACTCAGCTATGGAGTCTGCTGACGCAGGAATTAAAATATGCGTTGCTATTGTTGATGGGATCCCATCACACGATATGATTAGAATTAAAAGATACATGAGAAGGTATACAAAAAGTTCTAAAATGACTTTAGTCGGCCCGAATTGTGCAGGGGTCATAAGTCCAGGAAAATCAATGTTGGGAATTATGCCCGGCCATATTTATAAAGAAGGAAGGGTTGGCATTATAAGTAGATCGGGAACTCTAGGCTATGAGGCCGCTCAACAGTTAAAAAATTTAGATATCGGTATATCAACAAGCGTTGGAATTGGAGGGGATCCAATTAACGGAAGCTCTTTCAGAGATATTATTGAAAAATTTGAAACTGATGATGAGACAGATGCTATTTTGATGATTGGAGAAATAGGAGGTCCACAAGAAGTAGCAGCAGGAAAGTTTGCAAAAGAGAATATGAAAAAACCAGTTATTGCTTATATTGCTGGTTTAACCGCTCCCAAAGGAAGGGTGATGGGGCATGCGGGTGCAATTGTTTCTGCTTATGGGGAAAGCGCGATAGAGAAAGTAGAAATATTAGAAGAATGTGGAGTAACAATTTCTAAAAATCCATCAGTAATGGGAGATACAGTAAAATTTGTTTTAGAAAAAAAATAAAAAATGAGTAAAATTAAAATTGCAGTTTTCATAATTTTAGTACTCATTGTTTATAAAGTTTTTATTGCGATAAAAAATTTTGAGGTAGGAGTTGGTAAAAGAGTTGCTGAAATTCAAAAAATAGATATCGAAAGAGAAGATGAGGTTATTGGACTATTGATGTATTTAGATGGCTCTAACGGTCTTGAATTGGTAGAGCATTTACTTGTTGAAAACAGATCAAAATGTATAGAGATGAAAGAAATTGCAGAGGAGACTTCAAATGCTTACTATGAATGTGAAAAAATTAAGGCTATTATTAAAGAGAAAAAAATTCTCAAAGTAATAGAGAAAATTGAAATTTTATGATGACATACGATGATAATAATATATTTGCAAAAATTTTAAGAGGAGAAATCCCATGCGAAAAAATTTATGAAGATGAATATGTTTTATCTTTTCATGATATTACACCAAGAAAAAAAGTACATGTATTAGTAATACCAAAAGGAAAATATGTTAACTTAGATGACTTTAACCAGAAAGCATCAAAAGATGAAATGGTAGGTCTTTTAAAAGGTATATCTTTAGTTGCAAAACATTTAGGAATTTCTAGCGATAATGGTAAAGGATATAGAACTTTATCTAATATAAGTGAACATGGCGGACAAGAAGTTCCACATTTACACTTTCATTTGTTCGGTGGTGAGAAAATTGGCAAGATGGTTGAGTGAGCACAGAAGTTCAAAGAAACTATTTAGAAATTAAAAATCTTAATGATTTAATTGAGGGTCAAAGCCCAGATAGAGAATGCACTGTAAGAATTATAGAACCTATTGATTTTAAAATTAATAAATTTTTCTATAAGCAGATAGGAAAAAAATACAATTGGATTGATAGATTAACTTGGGATGAAAAAAAGTGGAATAATTATTTAGATAATAAAAATGTTAAAACTTATATTTTATCTAAAAAAGACGAACTATTAGGATATTTTGAACAAATCTATGCACAAGAGAGTTGTGAAATAGCATATTTTGGCATTTTAGAGGATTATTTTGGTAAAAATTTTGGAAGCTACTTATTAACTGAAGCAATTAAAATATCTTTTAAAAATGGAGCACAGAGAGTTTGGGTGCATACTTGTTCACTAGATCATAAAAATGCTTTAAATAATTATATTTCTAGAGGAATGAAAATTTTTAAATCTGAAAAAGTTATTATCGATTAAATCAATGCATTGACGGCAGGTTAAATAAATCTTTGTCGACATCCTTATTATATTCTAAATCATAAATAAAAGTTGCAGCCTTATTTTGATAAATATCTTCTGTTTGCCAACCAACTAAATTAAATGTTTCATTATCAAAAAAAATATTAACTAAATTATTTTCAACCTTTATCGAAAATACAAAATGAGTTTCATTTAAAAGCTTTCCCTCAATTTTGTTAATATTTTCAATCAATAATTGCTTATTCAGTAAAATATTTAAGGAAGTTTTTGCTAAAGGATACCTATAGTACTGCCTATTTTTATTACTCTTAATAACTAATGAAGTGCCATCAGAAACTAAAATTTTATTATATTTATCAATATATGAACAATAAATTTTCTTTGGATAATCTATAACACATTTGCCCATCTCTTCCTCTTGTTCAATTTTTTGTTTAAAATTAAAAGTTATATTTTTAGTTTCTTTTAAATTATTTAAAATTTTATTTTTTATTGAAGCAAAAGAATTATTACTAAAAAAAAAAATTATAAGAAAAAAAAAAAATATTTTCATTATTTCAGAATCTCCCTTTTTCCTACATGGTTAGCTTTACTTACTTCTCCGTTTGCCTCCATCATATCAATAATTCTTGCAGCTCTGTTATAACCTATCTGAAGTTTTCTTTGTAAAAAAGAAGTAGATGCTTTTTTTTCGTTTTTTACTATTTCTAATGCTGTAATATATAATTCGTCCTCATTTTCGTTGTTTAGACCATCTGACTTACTTTCTTTTTCGTCAGCAAAATTTAAAATTTCATCTACATAGTGTGGCTCTTGTTGAGATCTTAGAAAATTATTTACTTTTTCAATCTCATTTTCAGATACAAATGGCGCATGAATCCTAACAATTTTGTTTGCGGATGACATATATAACATATCTCCTTTTCCTAAGAGTTGCTCTGCTCCTTGTTCTCCTAGGATTGTTCTACTATCAATCTTAGAAGTTACTTTAAATGAAATCCTGGTTGGAAAATTGGCCTTAATTGTTCCAGTTATTACATCAACACTAGGTCTTTGAGTGGCCATTATAATATGAATACCCGCAGCTCTTGCCATTTGAGATAGTTTTTGAATATAACTTTCTATCTCTTTGCTAGCAAATAACATTAAATCAGACATTTCATCTACAATCACAACTATGAAAGGCATCGGTAATTTTTTATGTTTATCATTATAACCATCTATATTCCTAACACCTTCTTTAGTCATAAGTCTGTATCTACTTTCCATCTCTTTCACTACCCATCCGAGAACTGATGCAGCACGTTTTGCCTCTGTTATCACTGGACATAATAAATGTGGAATACCTTCATAAGTTGAGAGTTCCAACATTTTAGGATCAATCAGTATAAATTTACATTTATCAGGAGTGTGTTTATATAATAGAGAAAGTATTATAGTATTTATACACACAGATTTTCCCGAGCCAGTAGTGCCTGCGATCAATAAATGTGGCATCGAGGTTAAATCGCCAATAATTGGAACTCCCGATATACTTTTTCCTAATGCTATTGGTAATTTGTGATCTTTTAATAAAAAATTTTTATCCTTTATTATTTCGCTTAAAAAAACATTTTCTCTTGATTGATTTGGAAGTTCAATACCTATAGTACTGCTCCCAGGAATAGTAGATATTCTAGCTGATTCAGAGCTTGTGTTTCTGGCTATATCCTCAGATAAATTTATAATTTTAGAAACTTTAACGCCAGCGGCCGGTTCAAACTCATTTAGCGTAACAACAGGACCATGACTAATTCTTTTAATCTTTCCCTCTACACCAAAATCTAATAATATTTTTTCCAAAAATGTTTCATCTGCTTTATAATTTTTTTTTATTTCCTTACTACTTTTTTCGGGTTCATTTAAAAAATCAGATGAAGGTAATTTAAACTTATAAGCAGTACTTTTATTATCTAATGAACTTTGCGAAAACTGAAAATTTGCTTGATCACGAGGTGTATCAATGGGGATGTTTTCTATTGTGCTTTCTGCCACATCATCATCGCTATATCCATTAGAGTACCCCTTTTTTTTTGATGAGACAAATATTTTTTTAAAAAATATAAAAAATAAATTTAAACTAAAATTTATACTTAACAAAAAAAATAAAATAATTAACAAAATCAAAATATAATAGAAAATCTTGGTGTTCAAATTTATTAATGAGATTAAGAAACTTTCACCTAAAAAATTTCCAACAAATCCTCCGTTACCATTGAATGAAAGCGAAAATGAATTTTTATAAAATACTGAAAAAAATAAGCATCCAAAAATAAGATAGAATATTGAAAAAATCATATTTTCAATTATCACAAGCAACTTTTTATTTTTGAATATGTTTATACTTGTAAAAAAAAAAGTTATTGGCACCAAAAATGACATTAAGCCAAATGATTGCATAAAGACATCAGATATGTAGCTACCGTTTGATCCTAGTAGGTTTTTAATTTTGGTATTTTCAGGAAAAATAAAGTTTGGATCATCTGGGCTGTAAGAAATAAAAGATATTATCAATAAAAGTGATATAGCAGCTAATATGACACCAAATAATTCAATTATTCTCTTTAAAGTAAAAGAAATTGTTAAATTAAATATTTTTTTTATATCCATTTTAAAAAGAATCTGATTTGTCACTTTGTATCATTTTATTTTTACTGATAAAATTAAAATTTTAATTATGAATATCTGTTTAATAGGAAATAATCTAACAAATCTTGTTTTAGCAAATATTTTAATCGACAGAAAAATAAAAGTTGATCTATATTTGACATCACAAAAGAAAAAAATTTTTAATGACAGAACACTAGGTATTTCAGAAAAAAATATTAACTTTTTAAAAAAAAATAAAATATATTTAGAAAAAATTATTTGGCCAATTAAAAAAATACAAATTTTTAATGAAAAAAATAAAAATAATAAAATACTTGAATTTAAAAATGATAAACATAACTGTTTATCAATTTTAAAAAATTATTATCTTTATAATATTTTAAAAAGAAAATTAGATAAAAATATTTTGTTTAAAAAAAGAATTATTAAAAGTAACTCGTATTTAAAAAATATTTTAAATAATTACGATATTGTAATAAATTCAGATCAGAATAGCTTTATATCAAAAAAATATTTCTCGAAAAAAGTTTTTAAGAATTATAAAAGTCATGCTTATACTGGTACAATTACACATAAAAAGTGTCGAAATCATGCAGCAATGCAAATATTCACTAAATATGGACCATTAGCATTTTTACCTATTTCTGAGACGAAAACATCTTTAGTATTTTCAATTTTAGATCAAAAAAATTTAAAAGAAAAAGATGTTAAAGATTTAATTAATAAATATAATTTTAATTACAAAATTTATAGCATTAGCAAAATAAGTAAATTTAAATTAAAATTTTCTCTACTTAGAAAATATTTTTATAAAAATATTTTAGCATTTGGAGAATGTATCCATCAAATCCACCCGTTAGCAGGTCAGGGATTTAATATGAGCTTAAGAGATATTGAGACTCTTGTAAAAATAATAGATGAAAAACTTGAACTTGGTTTAGAAATAGATTCATCAATTTTAGAAGTATTCGAAAAAAGAAAAAAACCCTCAAATTTTATATTTTCTTCAGGTATAGATTTTATTTATGAATTTTTTAAATTTGATAATAAAATTAAAAATAATTTTTCTAATAATATTTTTGATTACGTAAACAATAAGCCATTATTAAATGAATATTTAAAAAATTTAGCAGATAAAGGGTTAATTCTTTAATTACTGCAAAGTAGTATTATAAAAGTTATCCACAATGTATGTTTTTAAAATAGTCTCAAGATTTTTTTTCCTTGATATTAAATCTTTTGACTCAAGTAAAATTTGTTTTTCCTCTAAAGAGAATGGAGATGCCATTGAAAGTGTATTTATCGTTTGATCTAAATTTTGTTTTTCTAAGTTTTTCCAATCAATCATATACCCTTTTTTTTCAAAAATAGATTTTAAATTTTTGAAAACTAATTCTAAATCAGAAAATTTAATATCATCTTTTTTCTTAATTAAGTCCTCATTAAATTCTGTGAAACTTACATTGCAAAGTCTATAGAGTTTATTAGTATTTACTTCCTCTAAAATTTTGTATCTGCTAACTCCATTAATTACTATTAAGTACCTTCCATCATCAGTTTCATTAAAACTGGTAATTTTACCAAGGCATCCTATATTATATAAATCAGGCTTTTTAAGCTCTCCTGTTTTTTTAGGCTGAACCATTCCTATCATTCTGTGGGTTTTCATCGAGTCATCAATCATTTGGATATATCTTGGTTCAAAAATATTTAATGGAACTGTTGTTTCTGGAAAAATAATAAAATTAGATAAGGGGAATATAGGTATTTGATCTGGTAAATTACTCATTTTTATTTTTATAATAAAAGATTATATCAATACATATTGCATTTCTAAAGACCCATATCTATAATAATTTTTATTTAAATGCGGGCATAGCTCAGTGGTAGAGCGTCTCGTTGCCAACGAGAAGGTCGTGGGTTCAAGTCCCATTGCCCGCTCCATAATAAAAATTAGAAATTACCACTTGATAAAATTGTATTAGTAATTATTTTAGTTTTATGTCTGATTTATCTGAAAAAAAATGTATTCCGTGTGAAGGAAACATTCCTGCTTTTGATATAAGTGAAATACATAAATATTTAAAAAAAGTTGACGGATGGGACGTTAAAAATGACGAAAATAAAAACTATTTCTTATTAAAAGAATTTAAGTTTAATAATTTTATAGAAAGTCAAGAATTTGTAAATAAAATCGGAACTATAGCGGAGAATGAAAGTCATCATCCAGATATATCTTTTGGATGGGGTTATGCTAAGGTTAAGATATTTACACACGCTATAAAAGGATTGGCTGAAAGTGATTTTATTTTGGCAGCTAAGATAGACAAAGCATCCTAGTGTTTAAAGTGTCTTGTTTTTGAAAAAACAAGAACTATACCCGCTTGATTAGCAAACTTTATTATTTCTTTATCTCTAATTGATCCAGAGGGTTGAACTATTGCTGATACACCTGAATGAACTAATGTTTCAGGACCATCAGCAAAAGGAAAAAAAGCATCTGAGGCAGCAATAGTTTCGCTTTTATATAAATTTTTATGAAAATTTTTCATTTTACTTATTGCAATTTTGCAACTGTCTATCCTACTAGGTTGACCCGAGCCTATGCCTACTGTTGATCCTTCTTTTACAATTACAATTGCATTTGATTTTACGAATCTACAAATATTAAATGCAAAAATTAAATTTTTGAAACTTTTTTTGCTTGGCTTTGTTTTTGAAACAACTTTAAAATCTTTTCTAGATAAACTTTTTAAGTCAGATGATTGAACTAACATATTATTGTAACTTGTATTAATATTTTCAAAATTTTCAATTTTAAATTTTGTAGAGTCAATTACTCTAAGATTTTTTTTCATTTTAAATTCATTTAATGCTTCTTTAGAAATTCCAATTCCAATAACAACCTCTAAATATATTTTGTTAAGTTCTTTTGCCATTTTTTTATCAATTGCAAAGTTACATGAAACAATTCCTCCATAAGCACTTATTGGATCACACTTTAAAGCTAGTTCGAAACTTTTAATTTTATTTTTGTTAATAGATACTCCCGATGGATTCGCATGTTTAACTACTACAGTTCCAACGTTTTTTGGTAGAGATCTGGAGATAGAAATTGCTGAAAATATATCGTTGTAATTATTGTAGCTAAGTTTTTTCCCTTGAAGCTGATTTATGCCGCAATACTTATTAAAAGAATATAGTGCCCCTTCCTGGTGAGGATTTTCACCGTATCTCAATTTTTCGATTAAATTTGCATAAAAAAGTTTTTTTTTAGGAAAAAAATTTTTTGTTTTTTTATTAAAATAATTTGAAATTGATGAGTCATAACAACCAGTTTCTGTAAAAGCATTTAAAGAAAGTTGCATTCTAAATTCTAGAGAAGTCGAACCATTATTTTTATTTAATTCTCCAACTAAATCATCATACTGGCCAGTATTTGTTATGACTGTTACATCTTGATAGTTTTTAGCAGCAGCTCTTACCAATGCTGGTCCTCCGATATCAATTTTTTCTATAATTTTTTGATGATTATTTGTTTGTTTTAGAGTCTGATCAAAAGGATAAAAGTTCACTATTACTAATTCTATTTTTTCAAAGTTATTTTTTCTTAATTCATCCATGTGAGATCTTTTATTTTTTTTACTCAATATTCCAGCATGTATTTTAGGATGTAATGTTTTGACTCTACCATCTAATATTTCCTTTGATTTTGTAAATTTTGAAACTTCAGTACATTTGTATCCTAGTTTTTTAATTTCTTTGTAAGTTCCACCAGAACTTATAAATTTAATTTTGTATTTATTTAAAGATTTTAAAAGGAGTTTAAGTTTACTTTTGTCGTAAACTGATATTAGTGCGGTCTTAATATTTTTACTCATATTTTTTCTATTCTCCAAAAAATTGTTTGTTCTTCACTTTGTGTTAAACCTGATATAAATATATTTTGATTTTCAACAAAATAATTTTTTTTACCAAAATATAATCCTGTTTCAATATCAATTAAATATTCATTGCATGTAAATTTCCAACCTGAATTATTTAATTCAATCAAAATAACTTTTCCATTTTGAGTTTTTGAAACTTTAGTATTTGGTGCAAGATGAAATCTTATATCAAAATTTGTCTCTTTATAATTTTTCTTTTTTATTAATCGATCTTTTCCTACTAACACATTTTTATTAGGGTAAAATTCTAACTCTCTTTCATGTATTAAACCATATCTGTTTCGGTATCCATCATGAGATGAAGATAAAATCCATTGATTTTTTTCAAAAATAATTTTTTTATTGAAAATTTTATAGCCATTTTCGATAGAAAAATTTCCAAATTTATTTTTCTTAAATTTACTGACAGAGGAGTTGTCTAAAGTTAAAGTAGAATGTGCTGCTGTTGATCTTGATATATTATTAAGTTGGTGCTTGGTATTTTGAAAATATCCTGAATTAGATATAAGTTTATTATCTTGGTAAACAAACTCAAAAGATAATGGCCCAGATTGAAAATTAGATGAAAATTTTTTTTCAGGTACATTCCCGGTATCCATAATTAAAGAAGCATATTTATTCTTTAAAATTACATATCCACCTATTTCGTTTGCGGATGATTTAAATTTGTACCCTCGTAGTTTTAAGTAATTATTAAAATCAGTTTGGTCTGTTTCGTGATTTCCATTAAATAAATATGATAATTTGTTTGAACCATATATAAAACTATACGCCTCTCCCAAGTAAAAAATTTTCTCGTCCAAGTATTCTGGGATTTCATTTTGAGACTCTTTTAATAGCTCTCTAATCAATATAAAGTATTTTAAATAAAATACTAACTTTCTCAAACTTCTTGATTTTGGAAAATTTAAATTATCAAATGAAAAAATTGATATTCTTTTTAATAGATTCAAACCATAACTAAGGAATTTTTCATCTTTATAACTTAAGCCAGTCATGATTATTGCTGTGCAACCAATCATTTTATCATCCAATAATTCAGATCTTTCTATTTCGTTAATTAGATGGTTAATTTGTTTTTTGATTATAAAATTAAATTTTTCTTTAAAATCATTACTAGAATTTTCATAAGTTAATTTTGTATTTGAAATCCAAGAAATAATTCGTTTTGATAATGTATCAATCTCCCAATTTTTATTATCATAGTTTTTATTTTCAGTTATCCATTTTTCGATAATTGATTGTGTAGTATTTTTTGATGATTTTAAATCAATAGAAAATAACCAAAAAAAACTATGTAATTTTTTATAATCTTTTTTAGATAGATTTTTGTTTATCCAAACAGAACTTAGTAAGAAATCATCTATTTTATTTTTTTTCTTGTCATATTTTATTAAGCAATCCAATACATTCAAGCTTGGCTTATAATCTAAAATCTTATGATCAATTTTAGATATTTTCTTATTATAAATATTAGAGTTTAAATAAAATTTTCTTAACTTATCGTTTATAAAGAAAAAAAAATTACTTATTATGTTAATAGAATTCTTAAGAACCATTTTTTTAAAATAATCTTAAAGTTTCGATATTTTTTTTTAAATTTCCATTATTCTCTTTAAATACTGTAGTTCCTGAAACAAGTATATTTGCACCAGCTTCTTTAACAAGTTTTGAGTTTGAAAAATTTATTCCTCCATCAACTTCAATATCAAAGCTAAGTTTTTTTTTATCTTTCAATTGTTTTAATTTCTTTATTTTTTCTAAAACTTTTGGAATAAACTTTTGACCGCCAAAACCCGGATGAACACTCATAATTAATACTAAATCAATTTTTGCTAAATACTTGCTGATAATTTCAATTTTAGAGTTTGGGTTAAGTGATAATCCGACTTTCTTTTTTAATTTTTTAATTAAACTAATCGAAGAGCCTACATTTTTTGTAGCTTCAGGATGAATTGTAATAATGTCAGCACCCGCTAGCGCGTAATCTTTAATATATTTATGGACCGGCGATATCATTAAATGAACGTCAAATGGAATTTTAGAGTGTTTTTTTAGTTCTTTGATGACAGGTGGTCCGATAGTCAAATTTGGAACAAAATGACCATCCATAACATCTACGTGTATAAGATCTGCCTTAGCTTTTTGAAGTCTTTTAATTTCATTTCCTAATATACTAAAATCTGCAGATAATATAGAGGGAGATATTTTTATTTTTTTCATTGATTACTTAAATACTAGTATCAATATTTGTTTTTTTTTTGAATTAGTTTTTACCAAAAAGTTGATAAATTTGTATTGCAATATCGCTTTCTAAAGGAAAAGATAGCATACCCATGACAGAATATCCCAGCAAATATGGCATTAAATAAAATCTAAACATATAAAAAAACCATGCAACATATAGTGGAACTAATGGTTTAATAATAAATGATGGAGTTATAAATCTAAACAATTTTATTAAAGGATCTGTTATTTTTACAAAAATTTTCATGAAAAAAAAATTTGAATCTTCTCTTTGAAAAATATTCATAGCTACTCTACCTATGAGAGTCCACATTATCATTCCCATTACATAATCTATTAAATATATTAAAGGGTGAAAATTTGCAGACATTTAAGATTTCTGAAACAAAAGGGGCGATATTACTTTATCGCCCCTTTGTGTAATAATTATTTAATGTTGTTTACCAAGTACTGTTCTACCGCTAGGTATACGTACTTCATCAACCATTTTCTGAGTAGCAGAGTCTGGCGCTTTAGTCATTAAGCTGACTACTACCATCAATACTAAACTTACTAATGATCCAACAATTCCGAATGTTAACTGAGTAACTCCCCAGAAACCAGGATAGCCTGATCGTACTGCAATTAGATATGCTGTACCAGCCGCCAGTCCTCCTAACATTCCTGCAACTGCACCAGGTGCATTTGCTCTCTTCCACCATACTCCTAACACAAGTGGGAAGAACAATCCTGACATTGCAAAGTCAAAAGCCCAGATAACTGAAC
>CAZBRW010000017.1:0-6495 GCA_964494555.1 uncultured Candidatus Pelagibacter sp.
ATATTTCTAAGGCCTAAAATTGAAAATTTTATCTGATCTTCATCCTTATCATTTAATTTAATAGATGTTTCAGTTAATCCCTCACCAGGAATTAGATTTGAGATGTACTCACTTATTTTGGTATCTAAACTCTCTGCCTTTGAGTTTGAAACTAAACCTAGGCTGAGAACAAAAAATATAGCTATTAATATTCTCTTCATGAATGTTAATTTTTAATTCAAAATTATTTATAAGTATATAACTATTTACTATCAATATTTAACACTAATTTTTAGACTTAAAGACTAAACATATGCCGTTGTTACAGTATCTTTTTCCTGTTGGATTTGGTCCATCTTCAAATATATGACCATGATGACCTCCACAGTTTTTACAATGATATTCTGTTCTTGGATAACCGATAATATGATCGGTCTTTGTTTCAAACGCTCCTGGTAAAGCTTCATAAAAAGATGGCCAACCAGAACCACTTTCATATTTTGTTTTAGATTCGAAAAGTTTAACATCACAATTTACACAATGATAACTGCCTTCTCGTTTTTCATTATTTAGTTCACTAGATCCAGGTCTTTCAGTTCCTTCTTCAAATAAAATTAATTTTTGTTCTGACGTTAAATTTGGGTTTGATTTTTTCATAAAAAATTTATTTTTTTAAAACTTTTTTGTTTGATAAAGTTATTCCTGAAATAATAAAAATTGCTCCAAGAATATGATAAAACATAAACTTTTCCTTAAAAATTACCATTGCCATTATTGCACCAAAAATTGGCATCAAATGTAAAAAAGCTCCAGCTCTATTAGCGCCAATCAAAGCTATTCCTTTTATCCAAAAAAAAAATGAGGCTAATCCTGGAAATAATACTACATAAGTTAATGTTAAAAGAAATGGTTTATCTAATTTTATAACATTACCAAGACTCATCTCTATTATATAGATTGGTATTAAAAAAATAAGACCAGTAATAATTACTACCTGAAGTAAAGTTATTTGTGAAATTTCATAAGTTTTTTTTTTAAGAAGTGCAGAGTAAATAGCCCAAGAAAACATTGCTACCACCATTGTTAGATCTCCTTTATTAAAATCTAAGTTTTTAATTAAATTTAAATCAACTTTTGTGATAATAAAAATAACTCCCAGCAAAGATAATCCAACTCCAATTATTTGAAATATATTTGTTTTTTCAATTTTAAGAATGGATGAAATGAATATTATCCATACAGGTATAGTGGATATCATTAAAACACCACTTATGACCTGAGTATAATGCAATGAGTAATAAACTATAGAATTAAAAATTGTTATGCTTGTAATACCTAGAATTATAAAGAAACCTAAATTTTCAAAAATATAATTTTTTTTCAAAATTAATTCTTTAAAAGTAAATGGTAATAATATTAGACCAGCAAATAACCACCGATAAAAGTTCAAAGAAAAAGGAGGTATCTCAAATATACTTGCGGCTTTACCAACTATAAAATTTCCAGACCAAAAAATTGTTGCTAATATTAGAAATAAGTAAGCTAGATTATTTTGTTTTTGCACAATTAACTAAATCTGAGAGAGCTATAAGGTGTTAAATCTAAATTAGAATTTTCCTCTGCAATCATTTTCGTAATGATCTTCCCAGATATAGCCCCCAATGTCCATCCTAAATGATGATGTCCAAATGAATAAAAAACATTTTTGTAATGTTTAGATGGTCCAATTACCGGTAAGAAATCTGGTAGAGTTGGTCTGAAACCTAACCATTCATCTTCATGCTCTGGCAAACCGTCTACCATGTCTTTTGCATTTAAAATTAAATTTTTAACTCTTGATTTTGTTAAAGGATTATTTAATCCACCAAATTCAACAGTTCCGACTACTCTTAATCCTTGTTCCATTGGTGTCATTCCAAAACCTCTATTTGCATAAACAACTGGTCTAGAAATTAGGTGATCAAAACCTTTAAAATGAACATGATAACCTCTTTCAGTATCTAGAGGAATACTTTCAAAAAGTTTATCTGTTAATTTTTTTGAAAATGCTCCACATGCAATTACAATTTTATCAAAAATAAATCTTTGTGTTTCTGACTTTATAACTGGAAGCTTTTCATCAAATTCTAAATCTTTAATGTCTAATTTTAAAAATTTGCCTCCTTTTTGGATAAATAAATCAAATAATTTAATTAATATTTTTTTTGGGTTCCTGGTGTGTCTTGCATAATCATAAAAAACTCCTCCATCATAAAATGGTTTTAGATTTGGCTCTAAATCATGTATTTCTTTTGGAGAAAGTAATTTTTGTTTAACACCAAGCTCTTCCCTCATTTTAATTTCAAGTTGTCTACTCTTTAAATTTTTGTTTGTCCAAACATACATGATGCCTTTATTCTCTACCAAATTATCAAGGTTGATTTCATCAAATAACTCATCGTATGCTGGTAGAGACAAGTCTAAAATTTGATGCATATATTTTGCTGTATGCTTCATATTTTTATCACTACACTTAAGTAAAAATTTTGAAAACCAAGGAATCATTTTGAAAACGTAGTTCCATTTTAAAGCTAATGGTCCCCTTGAGCTCATAAGCATTGAAGGTATATCTGTTAAAATGTCTGTTCGATTAAGAGGGACAGATGCGTATGGAGAAAAATGGCCAGCGTTTCCATATGATGCTGCATTACCTGGCTCGTCTCTATCAAATAGTGTTACTTGAAAACCTTTTTTTTGTAAAAATAATGCATTACAAACTCCTTGGATGCCAGCCCCAATAATTCCAATTTTTAACTTTTTCATTATCTGATAATACAAAAATTATTCAGAAATTTTTAGCGACATATTATACTTAATTTGATTATTCCTTTTCAAAAACCTAAGAAATTAATTGCTTACTATATATCTTGGTGCTCATTACTATCCCAAATCCAATCATAGTTGCTAACATTGATGAGCCTCCATATGACATGATAGGTAAAGGAGAGCCAACTACTGGCAATAAGCCAAGAACCATACTCATATTCACTAAAATATAAACGAAGATTGCAGATCCAAACCCAAAACAAAATAATCTACCAAAAAAACTTCTTGAAAACATTCCTATTCGGATAATTCTAAAAATAATTATTGAATAAAGTATTAATAAAATTATTGAACCAATAAATCCGAATTCCTCTGAAAATAAAGTAAAAATAAAATCAGTATGTTTTTCAGGCAAAAATTCTAAATAACCCTGTGTGCCTTTAAGAAATCCTTTACCGTAAAGACCTCCTGATCCAACAGCTATTTTTGACTGTATTATTTGATAACCCGCTCCAAGTGGATCTTTGCCTGGATCAAAAAAAGTTAGTAATCTAAGTTTTTGGTATGGTTTTAAAAATGAAATTACAAATGGAGCTGAAATTAAAAGCAAAAGTGAAGAATAGACAAAATACTTAAGGTTTAATCCGGCCAACCATAATACTATTATTCCACTTAGTGCTATTAGGACTGAGGTTCCTAAGTCAGGCTGTGAAATTACTAAAAAAATTGGAATAATTAAAATTATAAAAGATACTAAAATATTTTTAAAATTATTAACATTATGTATTTGAACTCTATGATAGTATTTTGAAAAACATATTATTATTGCAATCTTCATTAGTTCTGAAGGCTGTAGATTAATAAAATATAAATTTATCCATCTTTGTGATCCAGATGCAGTTACTCCATAAAAAGATGCCCAAATAAGTAAACCAAGTGCTATTAAATAGAAAATATATCCAGTTGCATGCCAAACTTTGATATTTACAAAAGAGATAAACAACATCAAGGTAAAAAAAACTGAAAATCTTATTAAATGATTTTGAGTATAATATTCAATTGAACCTCCATCTATAGAGTACATTGAAAATCCACTAATTAAACCAACCAAAAAAATTGCAAATAATAATATATAGTCAATTGATCTAACTTTTTGAAAAAAAGTTTGCTCAGTACTATATGAAATTCCTTGATACATTATGTGTTGATCTTTTCAGATTTTTTATTATCTCTTAATTCTTGTCTATCTATTAACAGCTTAAACAATTTTTTTGCAATTGGTGCAGCTGCTTTACTTCCAGATCCTCCGTGTTCAACTAGGATTGACATTGAATATCTTGGATTTTTATAAGGACCAAAAGCAATAAACCATGCATGATCTCTGTCTTTGTAAGGAATTTGAAGAAGTTCTAAATCTAGTTCACGATCTCTTTCAGTTATTCTTTTAACTTGGGCGGTACCTGTTTTACCTGCATATTGATATTTTGGATCATCTATTCTAGATGCATAAGAGGTTCCATATATTTCATTTGTTGATTTAAACATTGCATCTAATACAAATTTCACATTTTCTTGATTTCTATATAGAGGGGTGTGTTCTTTAATATCAGTTTTTAGAAACTCTTCGGTCGCTCTAATTAAATAATTTTCTTCGGGATCTTCACCTTTTTGTTCTTGCATTTTCCTTTTTATTTCCTCATGAGTGTCTAATTTTTCATCTGCAACTATTGTTGGATATATTTTATATCCTCCATTTGCTAGCTGAGCGGTCATAATACATAATTGCAAAGGATTCACTTGAATATATCCTTGTCCAATTCCTGTAATTAATGTTTCTCCTAAATACCAACTTTGATCTAAAGCCTTTTTTTTCCAAGTAGTCGACGGTACTAATCCTTTTTTTTCGTTCGGAAAAAAATCTGCTAAAACTTTTTTACCTAAGCCGAATTTTTCAGCAGTTAAATTCATTCTGTCTACACCGAGTAATCTGGAAACTTCATAAAAATAAATATCACAAGATTGTTTAATTGCATTTTTTAAAGACATATATCCGTGACCTTTTTTTTTCCAACAATGATAGGTCTGTCCATACATCTCTATTTTTCCATTGCACTTAACCTGCATGTTGGGTGAGATCACATCATTTTCTAAAGCTGATAAAGCGACTATTGGTTTTATAGTAGATCCAGGTGAATAAAGGCCTGAGAGAGTTTTGTTTAGAAGGGGTTTTAATGGATCCTTTCTAATTTGGCTCCATTTTTTTTGATCTATGCCATACAAAAATAAATTTGGATCAAATGAAGGTGAGGAGTTCATGGCAATGATTTCGCCAGTATATATATCCATTATGCTTATAGATCCTGCCTTATTTTTTAATAATTCTGAAGTATAGTTTTGAATCTCAGTATCAATTGTTAGGCGGATAGTTTTGCCCCGCTTTCCCTCTTCATGATCAATTTGATTTATTCTTTTTCCATAAGCATTTACTTCATATCTTTGAATACTATTTGTGCCAATTAATTGTTCTTCAAAAGTTTTTTCCAAGCCTGATTTCCCTACTCTTAAACCAGGAACATTTCTTTCTTTGATTGTTTTATTATTTAAAATGTCTTTTGCACTCACTTGTGAAACATAGCCTAAAATATGAGTATAACTATCTTTGTAAGGATAATTTCTACCAACAGTAATAACAGGTTTGGCGCCGGTTAATTCATGTAAATAAAAATTAATTTTTGAAAATTCATCCCAAGTTAAATTTTCTGATATTACTAGCGTTTCCCATGGCTTTTGTTTATTTTTTTTCTTAATTAAGTTTTCAAAAGTCTTTGGATCTAGATTTAGAATATCTTTTAGTCTTACCATCAAGTATTTAAAATCTTCAACCTGTTCAGGTATTACATGTAATTGATATACTTTGAGATTTCCTGCAACTGTATTACCAAAATAGTCTTTAAATTCACCTCTAATAGGTGGTAGACGGGACTCTCTCAGTCTATTTTTGTCAGATAATGTTAAATATTTTTTATTTTCACTTATCTGAAGAGAAAAGAGTCTGCCAACTATACCAAAAAAAATAACTGCTTTAGCTGCAGAGAATATAAACATTCTCCTATTTATAGTGGTTAATTTTTTTAAATTTGTATCACTACTTCCGCTAATCATTTTTTTTTCCTTTAAAAATATTTTTTATAAAAATATCAAAAATATGTGCAAATAAATAATATAAAATAAATGTAAAAAAAATATTTCCTATTAGTTCATAGTAATTAAGCTCAATAGAAAAAAGTGAAATCAGTAAAAAATAATTAATTGAATTAGCTACTAAAATTGTAAATAAAAAGAAAAATAAATCATTAATTATACTTGGTCGTAAAGTTATGTTTCTTAAATAAGCGGCAAATCCACAAATTATTAAATATGTTAAACTGCTTATTCCAATTGGATAACCTATCACCACATCATTAAAAAGACCTGCCAGAAATATAAGACCGTATCCTAAACTTTGACTTCTCTTTAGACTCCAGTAGAAAATTAATATAAAAGGAAAATTGAAAGAGAAGTATTTAAAGTTTAAGTAATTTAAGTCATATTCATTTAATACAGCTACAAATAATAAAATACTTGGAGTGAAAGTTAAAAATTTATTTAATATTGAGGTTTTGGATTGAACACTCATTTAGTTTTTACTTTCTTTTTGATATGAAACTAATT
>CAZBRW010000017.1:6595-15235 GCA_964494555.1 uncultured Candidatus Pelagibacter sp.
GTTTTGGATTGAACACTCATTTAGTTTTTACTTTCTTTTTGATATGAAACTAATTTAACAAAAGTTAATTGATCTAAATTTGAGAAAAAGTCTGTATTGTAGTTTTTGTTTGTTTGGACATTTTCAATTTTTCCAATTGGTATACCTGCTTTGAAAATGCCTCCTGATCCAGATGTAAAAACTATATTATCACTTGTTATTTCTCTTGAAGATCTAAAGTATTGAATTACTCCTTGATCTTTTCCACTTCCAGATAATATTGATTGAACATTGCCAGGTTCAATAATTACAGGTATTTTACTGTTTAAATCTGAAATTAATAATACCCTCGAGGTTGTGTAATTAACCTCTACTATTTTTCCTACCAAATAGTTTTCATCTAAAACTGCCATCCCTAATGACACTTTATCTTTACTACCTTTGTTAACTATTAGGGATTTTAAGAATGGGCTATCTTTATCTAAAAGAACTTTTGCAACAAGTTCATCCGATTCTGTTATATATTCATCTATCAATCTCTTTAATCTTGAATTTTCAGACTTTAAGAAATTAGAGTTATAATCGTTATTTTCTAACTCTCTTATTTTGTTTTCCATGTCTTTATATTTGCCATACATTGAAACATGTTCATTTACTAAATTAATAGACTTTTGTAATTGTTTCTCTGGAATAGATACAACAAATGAAATTCTATATACTATCTCATTTAAACTCGACTTAAGATAATTAATCGCAACAAAGTTTAAATTTGATAAAATAATTAATACAACTGAAGAGAATATTAAGCCTACTAGAGAAAATCTTTGTTTATTTTCTTTTTTTAGAAAAGCTGAACGAATAGCAATTATAAAGTCGTCTCTACTCGCTGACATAAGATTTTAATATTCTGACAATACTGTAGAAAAAGTCTCCTCTTGATCCAGAGCTTTACCAGTTCCAACGGCAACACAAGCTAAAGGGTCATCAGCTATATGAACAGGTAATCCAGTTTCTTTTGAAAATCTTTTATCGATATTTTTTAGCAACGCTCCACCTCCAGTTAAAGTTAATCCCATATCAACTAAATCTGCAGATAACTCTGGTGGTGTATTTTCTAATGCATCCTTAATTCCGTTCACCATCTCTTTTATAATTGGATTTAAAGCCTCAGAAGTATCCTCTTCGGTTATGTTTACTTCTTTTGGAGTTCCTGATCTTATATCTCTTCCTTTAACAGGATATTTGTTATTATTTGTTGGAATAGCAGTACCAATTTCTTTCTTTATTTTTTCCGCTGTGCTATCGCCTATCATTAAATTATATTCTTTTCTCATGAAGTTCGCTAATGAATGGTCCATTGCGTCTCCAGCAACTCTTAATGAATTTGAATAAACAACCCCACCTAAAGACATTACTGCAATCTCTGTGGTTCCACCTCCAATATCAACAACCATAGAACCGGTAGCCTCAGATATTGGAAGTCCAGCACCTATTGCTGCAGCAATAGGTTCTTCGATCAATTGAACTCTTCTTGCCCCTGCTGCTAAAGCACTGTCTTGAATTGCTTTTCTTTCAACTGGTGTTGAACCAGTTGGAACACAAATTAAAATTCGTGGATTTGCAAATGTGCTTCTTTTATGAACTTTCTTAATGAAATGTTTTATCATTTCTTCTGTAACTATAAAATCTGCTATCACTCCGTCTCTTAGAGGTCGGATCGCACTTATATTTCCAGGTGTTCTACCTAACATTGTTTTTGCTTCATCGCCAACTGCAAGGACTGATTTTTTTCCTTTATTGTCTACTACTGCTACAACTGAAGGTTCATTAAGAACAACTCCTTGGCCTTTTAAAACTACCAAAGTATTTGCTGTTCCAAGGTCAATTGCCATATCCTGAGACCAAATTTTTGTTATTTTATCAAAGACTCCCATTTAAACTCCTCCTTTTATTTTTCTAGGTTCTATATTTTTATAGAGAGATTTTTTCTCTCTTTTAATCATCATTTTATTTAATGCATTAAGGTAAGCATTTGCAGAAGCAACTAATGTATCGGTATCCGCAGATTGGCCTACAGTTGTTCTGTCATTTTCTTCAATTTTTACACTAACTGTAGCTTGTGCATCTGTTCCCTCTGTTACAGCATGCACTTGGTAAAGAGATAATTTTACATCATGTGGATAAAGTTCTTTGATACATTTAAAAATTGCGTCTACAGGTCCATCTCCTGTTTGAGAAGTTTCTTTGATATCTCCAAAAACATCTAATGTCATCTCTGCTCTTTGAGGTTCTCCTGTACCAGCAAAAACTTTTAAAGATTTTAAATTAATTGCATTTATTTTATTATCAATTATTAAGCTATCATCTACTAAGGCGACTATATCTTCATCATAAATATGTTTTTTCTTATCTGCTAAAATTTTAAATTTTCCAAAGGCTGCTTGAACAACATCATCAGTTACATCGGCATATCCAAGGTCGCTTAATTTATCTTTGAACGCATGTCTGCCAGAATGTTTTCCCATTACTAGAGATGTTTTTTTAACTCCAACACTTTCTGGTGTCATTATTTCGTAAGTTTCTCTATTCTTAAGCATGCCATCTTGGTGTATGCCTGACTCGTGTGCAAAAGCATTTTTTCCAACTATTGCTTTATTAAATTGGACAGGAAAGCCTGTGGCATTTGATACAATTTTAGATGCCTTGCTAATTAACTCTGTTTTAATTCCAGTTTCAAAAGGAAGTAAGTCATCTCTAGTTTTAATTGCCATTACTATTTCTTCTAAAGCTGCATTGCCCGCTCTTTCACCTATTCCGTTTATTGTACATTCAACTTGTCTAACGCCAGCTGATAAACCTGACAAAGCATTTGCAACTGCTAACCCAAGGTCATTATGACAGTGAGCAGAAATGATCGCTTTATCAATGTTTGGTACATTGTTTTTTATAGATGTAATAGTTTTTGCAAATTCTTCTGGTATTGAATACCCAACTGTATCTGGAATATTTATTGTTTTTGCACCACAATTAATTGCGAGCTCTATTGTTTTATACATAAAATCTAAGTTTGTTCTTGTTCCATCCTCACATGACCACTCAACATCATCTGTAAACTTTCTAGCGTATGTTACGCTATCTTTAATGGCTGCTAAAACTTGTTCGTCTGTCATATTTAATTTATGTTTCATATGAACAGGACTTGTAGAAATAAAAGTGTGTATACGGAATCTTTTGGCAAATTTAAGTGACTCGTAACAAGCGTCAATATCTTTTCTGGTTGCTCTTGCTAATCCACAAGGAATTGAGTTTTTGATACCTTTGCTTATAGCGCTTACTGCCTCGAAATCTCCAGGAGATGATATTGGAAATCCTGCTTCAATAATATCAATTCCCATTTCGTCAAATACCCTAGATATTTGAATTTTCTCCTCAACACTCATTGAAGCACCAGGTGATTGTTCGCCATCACGCATTGTGGTGTCAAAAATATATACTTTTTCTTTATCAGTCATTTTGTAATAAATTCAGCTTGGGCATAATACATTCTCCCGTTGAGATTGCAAAATAAAATAATTAAATTATTGTCGATTTGTGAAATTATTTACTACTTATCACTGTCGACCAATTTCTTCTTACTTATCCAAGGCATCATAGCCCTAAGTGTAGCTCCAACTTTTTCTACTGGGTGCTCTGCAAGTTTTTCTCTTGTTTTAAGGAAGTTTTTTTGTCCATTTTTACACTCATCCATCCATTGCTTAGTAAATTTACCTGATTGAATATTTTCTAATACTTCTTTCATTCTTTTTTTTGTTTCTTCCTTATTAATAATTTTAGGGCCGGTTACATATTCGCCATACTCAGCAGTATTTGAAATAGAATAGTTCATATTTGCAATTCCACCTTCATAGATTAAATCAACAATTAATTTTACCTCATGTACTGTTTCAAAATATGCCATCTCTGGCTCATAACCTGCTTCAACTAGTGTTTCATATCCATTTTTAATTAACTCTACTAATCCACCACATAGTACTGTTTGTTCTCCAAATAAATCTGTTTCAACTTCATCTTTAAAAGTTGTTTCAATTATTCCAGATCTGCCTCCTCCAATTGCTGAGGCATAGGACATTGCAATATCTCGTGCATTACCAGATCCATTTTGATGTACAGCAAACAAACAAGGCACACCACCTCCTTTTTCAAACTCACTTCTAACTAAATGTCCAGGGCCTTTTGGCGCTACCATAAATACATCAAGATCTTTTCTTGCTTGAATTAAATCATAATGAATATTCAATCCATGAGCAAAAGCTATTGATGTTCCTTTCTTAACTCTCTGTTCAATGTGATTTTTATATATAGTGGCTTGTAATTCGTCTGGGGTTAATATCATTATGACGTCTGCCCATTCAGCTGCATCCGAAAGATTCATAACTTTTAATCCTTTTGACTCTGCTTTTGACTTACTCGATGATCCGTCTCTTAATGCAACCACTACTTCTTTAACACCGCTGTCTTTTAAATTTAATGCATGTGCATGGCCTTGGCTTCCATATCCAAATATAGCAATCTTTTTATCTTTGATTAAATTAACATTTGTATCTTTTTCATAAAACATTTTCATATTTTTCTCCTTTAATTTATTTAAAAACCTCAGAACCTCTTGTCATTGCAACAGCGCCAGTTCTTGAAATACTTATTAGTCCAAATTTTTTTAAATTATTTGACATTGTGTCTATCTCTCTTCTTAAAGCTGTAATTTGTATAACACAAGATTTGTTTGTTTTATCTAAAATTACTGCGTTATATTTTTCACAAGCTTTTAAAGCTTTTTTTCTTTTATTATTATTTCCAACAAATTTAAATAATGCCATTTCTTTAAAAATAACTTTTTTATCTTCTCTTTTAAAATCAGCCACTTTATGCACTGGAACAAGTTTTTTTAATTGAAGTTTTATTTGCTCAATTACTTGGGGTGTTCCTGTTGTAACAATGGTAATTCTAGATATATTTAATTTAGAGTCTATTTCAGCAACAGCCAAAGACTCAATGTTATATCCTCTTCCAGAGAATAAACCTACTACACGTGCCAGAACACCTGCTTCATTATCTACCCAAACAACAATAATATGTGTCCCTAATTTACCTTTTTTTCCAGGTATGCTATAAGCTGATTTTGACTTTGCCATTAAACTAAGGTTTTTCCTTTTCCAGTAATTTTATTTTGCTTTTGGTCTTTTGGACCTAAAAGCATTTGATTATGAGGTTTTCCAGACGGTATCATTGGAAAACAGTTTTCTTGTTTATCAACTAAACAGTCAAATATTACAGGCCTATCTGTGTTTACCATTTCAATGATTTTATCATCTAATTCCTCAGGATTTGTAGCTCTTATACCTACACATCCATAAGCTTCTGCTAATTTAACAAAATCTGGCAAAGCAGCAGTATAACTTTCTGAATAATTTTTATCATGGAGAAGCTCCTGCCATTGCCTAACCATACCCATGTATTCATTATTTAAAATAAATATTTTAATTGGAAGACTATATTGAACAGCAGTAGACATTTCTTGCATCGTCATTAAAACTGATGCCTCTCCTGCAATGTCTATAACTAGTTTATTAGGATGAGCTACCTGAACTCCTACTGCAGCAGGTAATCCATAGCCCATTGTACCAAGACCACCTGAAGTCATCCATCTATTAGGTTTATCAAATTTATAATGTTGTGCTGCCCACATTTGATGCTGTCCAACCTCAGTTGTAATATATGTATCTTTATTTTTTGTTAATTCATAAAGTCTTTGTACAGCATACTGAGGCTTAATAGTCTCTGTGCTATTAATAAAGTTTAGTGATTTTTTTTCTCTCCACTTTTGTATTTGTTCCCACCACTTAGATATCTTTTGTTTATTTGATTTTGCAAAATTGGGTTTTATTTTTTTTATATTTTTAACTGTTGATAAAATAACATCTTGAACATCACCCACAATCGGCAAGTCAACTTTAACGTTTTTGTTAATTGATGATGGATCAATATCAATATGTACTTTTTTTGATTTAGGAGAAAATTCATCTATTTTTCCTGTGATTCTATCGTCAAATCTTGCTCCGATATTAATCATTAAGTCACAATCATGCATGGCATTATTTGCTTCATAGGTTCCATGCATACCAAGCATTCCTAAAAACTGATTATCATCACCTGGAAATGATCCTAAACCTTGAAGAGTTGATGTGATTGGAAAGCCAGTTAAATAAACTAGTTCTCTTAGTAACTCACTTGCTTTTGGTCCTGAATTAATAACGCCTCCACCAGTATAAAAAACTGGCTTATTTGCATTTGACATCAACCTAATAAGTTTATCGATATCTGTTTTATTAAAAGAATTAGATTTTTTCCCATTTAGTTTTTTCTTTTTATTAAATTTTGAATAATTAGTTTTTTGAAATTGAATATCTTTAGGAATATCTACTAAAACTGGACCTGGTCGACCTGTAGTTGCTACTTCAAAAGCCTTATGAATTACTTTAGCTAAATCCTTTATGTCTTTTACGAGCCAATTATGTTTTGTGCATGGTCTTGTTATGCCTGTTGTGTCACATTCTTGAAAAGCATCAGTTCCAATTAAGTGAGTTGGTACTTGACCTGATATACAAACTAATGGAATAGAGTCCATATAGGCATCTGTCAAAGCTGTTACAACATTTGTTGCACCAGGTCCTGAGGTAACTAAAACAACGCCAGGTTTTCCTGATGACCTCGCATATCCTTCTGCAGCATGTCCAGCTCCTTGTTCGTGTCTAACTAAAATATGTTTCAATGAAGAGTGATTTTTTAGTTCATCATAAATTGGTAATACAGCACCTCCTGGATAACCAAAAATATATTCAACTTTTTGGTCTTCAAGGCACTTAAAAACAATTTCAGCTCCTGTAGATAATTTTGGCATTCAACCAATCTAGCTGAAGTTGTACTGATTGGTCAAGTTTTAGAGTGGGAATTTTAAATTTTTTTAAGCAAAGAATTTAGATCTTTGCTCTCAATTTTTTGCCAGTTCGACATATGTCCTCTGGCCCAAGTGCTTTGCCTTTTTGCATATTGCCTAGTTTTTATGCTTAATAACTCTTTTATATCTCTCAAATTAAGCTCATTATTCAAATATTTCTCAATTTCATTAATTCCTATTACCTTAGATGAGCTTATATTTTTTTTGACCTTATATTTTAAAAATCTTTTTACTTCATTTATGACCCCATCTTTAAACATTTGATCCACTCTTTTGTTTATTCTTTTAATTAATTCAGATCTTGAGAATTCAATATAAATCTTAAAAAAATCTTCATCTTCAAAGCTTTTATGTGTTTTCTCAAAAAATTTAAAAATTGAAACTTTTGAATATTTTTTTATTTCATAGGCTCTGATTGATCTTTGAGTATCGTTCGGATTAATTTTATTTTTCACTAATGGATCCAGTTTAATTAGCTTTTTATAAAAAAAATCTTGACCTATTTTATTATGTAGAGCTCTTATCTTGTTTCTTTTTATTAATGAAATTTTTGGCATCTTCACAAGTCCATCCGTTATTGCTTTAAAATATAGACCTGTACCACCAACTAATATTGGAACTCTTTTTTTTTTTTGAATTTGTTTAATTTTAATTTTTACTAGTCTAAGCCATTCTCCTGTTGAAAAACTTTTTTTAACTGACATGAAGCCATATAAATGATGTTTTATTTTCTTCATATCTTTATTTTTTGGTCTTGCTGTAAGGATATTGAGTTCATTATAAACTTGCATGCTGTCTGCATTAATTATTTCTCCCTTAACTTTTTTAGCAAGTTTTGTTGCAAAATTCGATTTACCAGATGCGGTCGGTCCAGCTATTAAAATTATTTTGGACTTAAGGTCCATTTGCTAATTTAATTTAACGCCAATATAACGTGTTTGATTTTGATTATTGTAAATTACTATTAACATAGTTTTATCAGAACTTCTTAGAGCGATTTTTACAAGATTTTCAAGTTCACCAATAGTTTTAATTTTTTTCTTTTGTGCCTCTATTATTATATTGTTTAATTTTAAATCTTTAATTGGGCTATCTGGTTCTATTCCAGTAATTACCACGCCAGTTGTATTAGATGGTAATTCTCTATCCTCAATATCTTTTTTATTTAAAAGTCGAACAGTTATTTTTAAACCATCTATTGAGACTAGTTTTTTTGGTTTTTCAGGTTTTGCTTCTGCTTTAAAATCCTCTGAGGTTTCGAGCCTCCCTAGCTTGATGGTTTTTGTAATTTCTCTTTGGTTTCTCCATACTTTTACTTTAACCATCTTGCCAACTTCTGTCTCAGCAACAATTTTTGGAAGTTCTTTCATTTCATTAATTAAAGCACCGTTAAACTCTAAGATTATATCGCCAGATTTTATTCCAGCATCATCTGATGGACTATCTTCAGCTACACTTGCAACTAATGCACCTCTTGCTCTGTCTAATTTTTCTACATTTGCAATTTCTTCAGTTACAACCTGTATCCTTACTCCTAACCAACCTCTTTTTGTTTCCCCATATTTAATAAGTTGGTTAATTACTTTTTTTGCACTATTAGATGGAATTGCAAAACCAATACCGATTGATCCTGATTGACCTAGAATTGC
>CAZBRW010000018.1:0-15109 GCA_964494555.1 uncultured Candidatus Pelagibacter sp.
AGAATCCATTTTCATAACCTTGAAGTTTTAAGTTTCTTCCATCTACAACTAGTTTTGCTCCCTCCTCAACACCAAGGTCTACATAACTTTTAACTTTTTCTAAATGCTCTTTAGTTACTAAAGGTCCCATTTCAGACATTTTATCCATACCAGGTCCAACTTTTAAAGCTTCTGCTTTCTTTGATAATCTTGAAACTAACTCATCACCTATATCTCCCACAGCAACCGCAACAGATTGAGCCATACATCTTTCCCCAGCTGAACCATACGCTGCACCCATTAAACCATTTACAGCGCCATCTAAATCACAGTCAGGCATAACTACTAAATGATTTTTAGCCCCTCCTAGTGCTTGAACTCTTTTTTCATTTTTAGCTGAATTTTCATAAATATATTTAGCAATAGGTGTTGATCCTACAAAACTGATTGCTTTTATATCTTTGTTCTCTAAGATCGCATCAACAGACTCTTTGTCACCATTAATGACGTTAAATACACCGTCTGGTAGACCTGCTTCTTTTAAGAGATCTGCCAATTTGATTGCACATGACGGATCCTTCTCTGAAGGCTTAAGTATAAATGTATTTCCACATGCTATAGCAATTGGGAACATCCACATGGGAACCATGGCTGGAAAATTAAAAGGTGTTATACCAGCTACAACTCCTAAAGGTTGCCTAATAGACCAACTATCTACATTTGTTCCAACGTTTTCTGAAAATTCACCTTTTAATAAATGTGGTATTCCACAAGCAAATTCAACTACCTCTAGGCCTCTTGTTAGTGAGCCTTTAGCATCTTCATAAACTTTTCCGTGTTCGGAAACAATTAATTTTGTTAATTCATCAGAATTTTTTTCTATAAGTTCCTTAAATTTGAAAATTACTCTTGCTCTTTGTAGAGAGGGTTTTAGAGACCATGTCTCAAATGCTTTTTTTGCAACAACTACTGCTTTATCTAAGTCAGTCTTTGAAGCCAGTCTTACCTCAGATTCTTGTTCACCGGTCGCAGGATTAAAAACTTTACCTTTTTTTTCAGAAGTACCAGAAATAAGCTTTCCACCTACATAATGCTCTATTAATTTCATGAATACGATCTTTTAGAGCAAAAAAAGTTATTAGTCTATTGTTTAAACGTCAGCAGTTGCTAACATTTTTTTTATTTCAGCAATGGCTTTTGCTGGATTTAATCCTTTTGGACATGCATTTGTACAATTCATAATAGTATGACATCTGTACAATTTTAGTTCATCTGCAACTTTTTTTAATCTTTCTTTTCTATCTTCATCTCTACTATCCATTATCCACCTGTAAGCCTGTAGTAGCACTGCAGGGCCAAGATATTTATCTCCATTCCACCAATAACTAGGGCATGAGGTTGAACAGCATGCACACATTATACACTCATATAATCCATCAAGTTTTGATCTATCATTAATTGACTGAATATTTTCCATTTTATCATTTTTTTTTGAAGTTTTAAGCCAGGGCTCTACAGACTCATACTGTTTATATAGTGTATTCAAATCACCTATCAAATCTTTTAAAACCTTCAAATGTGGTAGTGGATAAATATTAATATCTCCTTTAATCTCTGAATGTGATTTTGTACAGGCCAAACCATTTTTACCATCCATATTCATCGCACATGAACCACAAACTCCATGAGCGCATGATCTTCTATATGCAAGAGATGGATCAATTTCATTTTTAATTTTATTTAATACATCAAGCACTTTTGAAGGACAATTATTCATATCAACTTCGTAAGTATCAATTCTAGGATTGTCTCCTGAAGATGGATCCCATCTGTAAACATTTACTTTTCTAATATTCTCTGATCCGGTTTTGTCTTTATAATATTTTCCTTTTTGAACTTTAGAATTTTTAGGTAAACTTATCTGTACCATCAATAAACTCTTTCTTGTGGAGGGAAATACTGTACGTCATTAGTTAATGTAGATCTTGTGACTGGTCTATATTTTATATTGGTTTTTGTCCCGTCACACCAAGATAAGGTATGTTGCATAAATTTTTCATCATCTCTTTTTGGAAAATCTTCCCGAGCGTGAGCTCCCCTACTTTCTTTTCTATAATAAGCTGAATCCATTGTGGTAATTGCTTGTCTTATTAAGTTATCAAACTCTAGGGTTTCGACAAGATCGGTATTGAAGATTAAAGATTTATCTTTGACTGAAATTTCTTCCATTCCCTCAAAAGGTTTTCTAATCTCATTAACACCTTCACTCAATGTTTTTTCAGTTCTAAATACTGCGCACTTTGATTGCATAGTTTTTTGCATTGAAAGTCTTAATTCAGCTGTACTATTTTTTCCTGAGGAGTTTCTTAACTTATCAAATCTCTCTAGACACTTATCAGTTTCTGACTGAGATATATCTTCATGTGGTGATCCTGGTTTGACTAATTCAGATGCTCTTTTAGCTGCAGCTCTGCCAAACACAACAAGGTCGATTAGAGAATTAGAGCCAAGTCTATTAGCGCCATGAACTGAAACGCATGCCGCTTCACCAATAGCCATTAGACCTGGAACTGTTTTGTCTGATCCATCTGCACTCAAAACTTCAGCTTTATAATTTGTCGGTATGCCCCCCATATTATAGTGAACGGTCGGCACGACTGGGATGGGTTCTTTTGTTACATCAACATCTGCAAAAAGCCTTGATGACTCTGATATACCGGGTAATCGATTTTCAATTACTTTAGGATCTAAATGATTTAAATGAAGATGAACATGATCTTTCTCTTTTCCAACACCTCTTCCCTCATTAATTTCAATTGCTATAGATCTGCTTACTACATCTCTTGATGCTAAATCTTTTGCCTTTGGCGCATACCTCTCCATAAATCTTTCACCTTTTGAATTTAACAAATATCCTCCTTCACCTCTCACTCCCTCAGATATAAGTGTTCCATGACCATAGATTCCTGTTGGATGAAATTGAACAAACTCCATATCCTGTAATGGTAGACCAGCTCTTAAAACCATGGCGTTTCCATCTCCAGTACAGGTATGGGCAGAAGTTGCTGAATAATAAACTTTACCATAACCACCTGTTGCAATAATTGTTATATGGGATCTAAATCTATGTATTGTTCCATCGTTTAAATTCCATGCTATTAAACCTTTGCATTCTCCATTTTTCATTAACAAATCAAGAGCAAAGTATTCAATAAAAAATTCTGTGTTATGTTTTAATGCTTGTCCATATAATGTATGAAGTATTGCATGACCTGTTCTGTCAGCTGCAGCACATGTTCTTTGTACCGTTTCATTTCCATAATTTTTAGTCATGCCTCCAAAAGGTCTTTGATAAATTTTACCGTCTTCAGTTCTGCTAAATGGAACGCCATACTGTTCTAGTTCTAATACTGCTTTTGGAGCCTCTTTACATAAATACTCGATACTATCCTGATCACCAAGCCAATCAGAGCCTTTCACAGTATCGTACATATGCCATCTCCAATCATCTTCCCCCATATTTCCTAGGGCAGCTGAAATACCTCCCTGTGCAGCAGAGGTATGGCTTCTGGTTGGAAATACTTTAGAAATACAAGCGGTTTTTAAACCAGCTTCACTAAGTCCTACAGCAGCTCTTAAACCAGAACCACCAGCTCCCAGAACTACAACATCATATTCATGATCAATTATTTTATAAGATTTCATATTTTTAAAACTATTAACATAATTATCGTCAATATTGGAATAACTATAGCAGATAAATAGAGAATTTTATTTGCGACATTTTTAATTTTTTCATTATGCAAATAGTCCTCAAATATTTCACTAATACTTAATGCAGAATAAAAAAATGCAAATATAACTAAAAAAGAGAATAAAAATTTAGAAGGTTGAGAAGTAAAAAATGACAATATTTCTACAAAATCTTTATCATAAATTGATACCAAATTTATAACAAACCAAAACATCAATGGTATTAAAATTACTGAACTGATCTTAAGAAATAGCCATTTTTTTGTAACACTTATCATTTATATTATTTGCCTTCCAAGTAGATAAATTAATATAGTTAATATGAGTGAACCTATAATAACTATCAATCCTGTTATTTGAGATATTTTTATATCAAAGCCATATCCCATATCCCAAAATAAATGTCGAATTTCGCTCAAGATTTGAAAACTAAAAGACCACACTATACTTATGATCAAAAATTTACCAAAAAAAGTTAAAAGAATATTTTGTATAATTTCATATGCTGTTTCTCCAAAAAATAATGAACCTACCCAGAAACAAATTAAAGTTATAAATAATATATTCATTACACCTGTAATTCTATGAGATATAGAGACAAGAGACGAAATATGCCATTCATATATTTGAATATGTGGGGATATAGGATTCTTATCTTCCATAAAAATCATTTTTAATTAAACTTTCAGCTATCTCAACTGCATTTAATGCTGCACCTTTCAAAAGATTATCAGATACGATCCATAAATTTATTGAATTATCTTGAGATAAATCTTCTCTTATTCTTGAAATAAAAGTCTCATACTTATTTTCTGCTTCTACAGGAGTTATATATCCTCCATCTTTATGCTCATCAACAACCTGACAGCCAGGTGATGATGATAAAACTTTTTTTATTTCATTCAAATCGTATTTTTTATGGAACTCTACATTTGTGCTTATGGAATGTGAGACTAGCACAGGAATTCTAACACATGTAGATGTTATCTTAATTTTTTTATCTAAAATTTTTTTTACTTCATCATGATTTTTTTGTTCTTCTTTAGTTGATCCGTCTTCAAGAAAGCTATCTATATGGGGAATAGCGTTGAATGCAATTTGTTTTGTAAAATTTTTTTGAACCAATGTTTTATTTTCTAAAAAATCTTTTGTTTGTGATAGTAGCTCGTCCATAGCTGCTTTGCCAGCTCCTGATACAGATTGATAGGTTGAAATAACAATTCTTTTAATAGTATAGAGATCATGAAGTGGTTTTAGTGCCACAACAACCGGTATAACTGAGCAATTAGCATTTGCTATTATATTTTTTTTTTTAAAATGTATAAGATCTTTTGAATTCACCTCGGGTACAACTAAAGGGATGTCGTTATCTTTTCTAAAAAATTTTGAATTATCAATCACAATAGTTTTTTCCGCCGCTTTTGTGGCCCATTTTTCCGCAATTGAACTACCAGCAGCAAAAAAAGCTATTTTAACTTTCGAAAAATCAAATGTTTCAAGATCTTCAACAGCATATTCTTTGCCTTTGAAGCTAATTTTTTTTCCCGCACTTTTAGATGATGCTATTAAGAAAATTTCAGAAGTAGGAAATTTTTTTTTTTCTAAAACTTCGATGAGTTTTCTTCCAACATTACCCGTTGCTCCTACTATGGCTATATTCATAAGTTTATTTAAGATTTATACTAAATGAAAGGTAAATCGCAAACTTTTCCGTTGCAATTATTTCCATTAATAGAGATTTGAAATTCCTGTGAGTCTTTAAAATAGGGTTTATTTACCATTGCAATACCTATTACCTGCTTAAACATTGGATTAAAAGAACCAGATCTTAATTCGCCTATTAATTTATTATCTTTGTCGTACATATTGATTGAGCCTGTTACTTGAATCTCCTTACAATCTATTTTAACTCCCATAAGTTTTTTCTTAACACCCTCTGACTTAATTCTTTTAAGCTCTTCTTTTCCTAAAAAATTAACTTCACTATCCAAATTTACATATTTATCAAAACCACACTCTAGCGGGTTATCGCCTAAGTCCATATCATTTCCATAAGATAATAATGAACTTTCAAGTCTCTCAATTAAATTTGGAGCACCAGGTTTTATATTGAACTCAACTCCTGCTTCGAATAGTTTGTCATAAAGGGCCAATCCAGCTTCTACATGTTCCATGTAAACTTCAAATCCACCTTGTTTTGACCATCCTGATCTTGCAATTAAATGTTTTGATCCGCCAAATACATAATAATCAAAACCAAAAAATTTTAATTCTTTAATTTTTGGACCTAAGACTTTTGCCATTAAATCAAATGATTTTGGGCCCTGAACTGAAAATATATCTACTTTTGCTTCAAAAATGTTTACTTCAAAATTATTTCCTATGGCTAAACCTTTGGCAAATAGTTCTACATCAGAATCTGATAATGATATCCACCACCTTTCATCCGATAATTTTAAAATTACTGGATCATTTATTAACTTTCCTTTATCATCAATGATCGGTGCATAATAACATCTTCCAACTTTTGCTTTTGAAAGATCTCTACATGTCATTAACTGTACTAATTTATAAGAGTCTTTGCCATTAACCTCTACTTGTCTTTGACCAGCCGCATCCCAAACTTGAACATGTTCTTTTAAGTGATGATATAGCTCTTCTAAGGGGCCACCAAATCTTGTTGGCAAAAGCATATGATTATAAATTGTATAAGCAGTTACACCTTGCTTTTCTATTCTTGAAGTATACGAGGTGCTTCTTAGTCTTCTAGACTTTGATATTGAATATTCTTTCATTTTTGTAAAAATTCTAAAACTAATTTTCTCATTTCAAAAGCTTTTTCAAAAATTATCATATGCCCACAATTAATTATAACTTTAACTTCTGATTTTTTAATTTTTTCCGCCATTTTATTTCCTGCTTCGAGTGGTACCATTTTATCAAGATCTCCAAAAATACATAAAGTGTAACAATTTATTTTTTCTAGAGATTCTTTTCCGGACTTATAATTGTTGGAAGCTCTTAAGTCTACATACAAAATTTCACGAATTTCTCTTGTTGAATTAATAATTTTTTTGACCGGGTTTCCACCAATAAAGGCCTTTGAGCCTTCATATCCCCATTTCATCATAAGCAACAAAGCCTTTTCATCTCCAGCCTCCGCTAAGTCTAAAAGATCTTGATTTACAGGCAATTTGTATGATCCTGCAACAAGTACTAGTCTTTCAATTAAATCTGGGTATCTAGATGCAAAATCTATGCCTACCAAGCAACCCTGAGAATGACCTATAAAATTTATTTTTTTTAAATTTAGTTCGTTAATAAGGTCTTTTACCCAATCAGATATTTCTTCTATCGAAGATAAGGAAGGACCTTCAGAGTCACCATGTCCTGGCAGGTCTAAAGATAATACATTAAAACCTTTTGATACATAAAATTGCTCATGCAATGACCAAACTATATGACTTAGGCCACTACCATGTATTAATAATATAGTTGGTTTTTGATTATCTATCTCTAAGCCGCCTGTAGAGGCGAATACATCTTTTTCGTTTACCTTAAAGATCAGTTTATCTCCTTGGCCTTTTTTCTTAATTCAAATTTTTGGATTTTTCCTGTAGATGTTTTAGGAAGTTCACAGAATTCAACTTTTTTAGGAACTTTAAAGTTAGCTAAAGTTTCTTTACAAAAAGCAATCAATTCTTTTTCGGTAACTGGCTTATCTTTTACCATTTCGATAAAAGCACAAGGCACTTCTCCCCATTTTTCATCTGGTTTTGCAACTACTGCAGCTATGGACACTGATGGATGCTTAGCTAATGTATTTTCTATTTCAATAGATGAAATATTTTCACCTCCTGAAATAATAATATCCTTGGATCTGTCTTGTATCTTCACGTATCCATCTGGATGCATTACTGCTAAATCTCCTGAATGAAACCATCCACCTTTCATTGCTTTTTCGGTAGCTTCTTTATCTTTGAAGTATCCTTTCATTACCACATTCCCTCTTATCATTATCTCGCCTATTGTTTTTCCATCTTTGGGAACTTCTTTCATGCTTTCAGGATCCATAATTGTTACTCCCTCTGTATTAGGATATCTTACCCCTTGACGAGCTTTAATCTCGTTCAATTTATCTTCGTCAAATTCATTCCAAGAGTCATTCCAAGCACATTGGGTTACATGTCCATACGTCTCTGTTAATCCATAAACATGCATTACTTCAAATCCAAGGCTCTTCATTTTTTTAAAAATAATACTTGGTGGTGGTGCACCAGCAGTCAATACATATACTTTATGTTTTAATTTTTTTCGATCAGCTTCTGGTGCTCCGGTGATCATATTTAAAACTATAGGAGCGCCACCAAAGTGAGTTACTTCGTATTTTTCGATTAATTCAAATATTTTTTTTATATCAATATTTCTAAGACAAATTGTTCTTCCATTTAGCATTGGCACTGTCCAAGGGTAACACCAACCGTTACAATGAAACATTGGAACAACAGTCAAAAAATTTATTCTATTAGGCATATTCCATGCAGTTGCGCTTCCAGTTGACATTAAATATGAGCCTCTATGATGATAAACAACTCCCTTAGGATTTCCAGTCGTTCCCGAAGTGTAGCTTAAAGAAATTGCTTGCCATTCGTCTTCTGGCATTTTCCAATTATAATCTACATCACCGGTTTTTAAAAAATCTTCATATTCCAAATCACCAATTTTTTCCAATTTTGATTGGTCGGCAAATTTATCAAATATATCTATAACGATAATTTTTTTATTAATTGAGCTTAAAGCCTTTTTTACTTCAGCATGAAGCTGTCTATCAACAACAAGGACCTTGGCATCACTATGTTCTAAAATATATGCAATAGTTTTAGCATCTAATCTAATATTAATTGTGTTTAATACTGCACCGGTCATTGGAACAGAATAATGAGCCTCAAATATTTCTGGTGTGTTAAATGCTAAAAATGAAACAGTGTCTCCTTTTTTTATACCAATTTTTTCAAGTGCACTTGCAAATTTAATGCATCTTTTAAAAATTTCACTCCAAGTATATCTCCTGTCCTCATAAATGATTGCTTCATAATCTGGATAGATATCTTTGGCTCTTTGAAGAAAAGACAAGGGAGTTAATGGAACAAAGTTAGCATTATTTTTATCTAAATTTGTATTATAATGATTCATTTTTAATTAAATTTAAAGTCCATTATATATTTGCTGCCCGTAGTTGCTGAGGAGTAATGACTATCTATCCTAGGTAAAACTCTTTTGAAATAGAAATTTGCTGTTTGTATCTTATCTTCATAAAAATCTTTGTTGCTAGAATAATCTTTATAACAAACATCTAAAACTTTGAGCCATGCATAACCAACTGAAACATAGCCTAAAACTCTTAAATAGTCGTTTGAAGCAGCATTTGCATCATCTTTGGAATTTTGTATTTTATCTTTCATCCAATTTGAAAAGCTATTTAATTTTTCAATATAAGCATTTAATATTTTTATAAATGGCTTTAAATTATCATTGGTTTCATCTAAGTCGTTTTTGATTATATTCATATATTTATCAATTATATCACCATTTTTATTCACCAATTTTCTAAAAACTAGATCAATTGCTTGGACAGAATTAGTTCCCTCATAAATTGGTGTTATCCTATTATCTCTGTACAATTGCTCAATACCTTGATCTTTAGTATAGCCATATCCACCATATATCTGCATTGCATCACTCGTAATTTCCATTCCCATATCTGTGAATAAAGATTTAACAACTGGGGTCATTAATGAAACCATATCAGATGCATCTTGTTTAATTTTATTGTCACTATGATATAAACTAACTTCAGTTTGTTGAGACAACCAAAAACATAGCGCTCTCTCTCCTTCAATGATTGATTTCATATTTAGCAATGTTCTTTTTATGTCGGCATGTTCTATAATTAGATCTGCACCACCATTTTTTAACTTGGTATTATTACTTTTTCCCTGCTTTCTCTCTTTTGCATAATTTAAAGAATTTTGATAAGCAATTTCAGATATTCCTAATCCTTGTATACCTACAACAATTCTCTCCAGGTTCATCATGGTAAACATTTGGCTTAACCCCTTATTCTTTGGTCCAATCATATAACCCATTGCATCATCGAAATTTAATACACAAGTGGCTGAACCTTTGATGCCCATCTTAGATTCTATGGATCCTGTGGATATGCCATTTCTTGGACCGATTGAACCATCTTTATTTACTATGAATTTTGGTACTAGAAACAAACTTATTCCCTTAGTTCCTTGAGGTGAGTCATTCGCTCTAGCAATTACTAAGTGAACAATATTTTCTGTAAGGTCATGATCGCCAGAAGTAATAAATATTTTTTGGCCAGATATTTTAAAAGTTCCATCAGATTGCTCAATAGCTTTAGTTTTTAACATTCCTAGATCAGTTCCACATACTGGTTCCGTTAAACACATTGTGCCACTCCATTTGCCTTCTACCATTTTTGAAAGGTACTTATCTTTTATGTCTTCTGTAGCATGATGGTAAATGCAGTTGTAAGCACCTAGAGTTAATTCACTATACAGTTTAAAAGAAAGACTTGATGAAGAAAGCATCTCATCAAAAAATGCACTTACAGTTTTGGGCATACCTTGTCCACCATATTTTGGATCACAAGATAATGATGTCCATCCGTCTTCAATAAATTTTTTATATGCCTCTTTATACCCAGGGGGTGTTCTCACAACCCCATTTTCTAAAACTGCAGGATTTTCATCTCCAGTTTTTGCTAATGGTAATATGAGATTTTGATTTATCTTTGACGCTTCTTCTAAAATATTTTTTACTAAATCAGTCGTAACCTCTTTATATCTTTCAATTTCATTATAATTCTTGTTATCTCTTAGCTTTTCATAAAGAAAAAGCATATCTTCAACCGGTGCATTATAAATAGTCATTTTTTTTGATATTATAAATATATTTAAAATAGTTATTTTTGCAAATAAGCAATAATAGCATCACCCATTTCTTTTGTAGAAACTTCCTTTTTTCCTTTAGATAAAATGTCCTTTGTCCTTAACCCTTTATCTAGAACACTTTGAACAGCTTTATCTAGTTCATTGGCCTCTTTATCTAAATTTAACGAATATCTTAAGGCCATTGAAAAGCTCAAAATTGAGGCTATAGGATTAGCAATACCCTTTCCCTCGATATCAGGAGCCGATCCATGTACTGGCTCATACATCGATCTCATATTTCCGTCTTTGTCTTTTGCTCCTAGAGATGCTGATGGCAAAAGACCTAATGATCCTGTTAACATAGCGGCTTCATCAGACAATATATCTCCAAATAAATTATCTGTAACAATAACATCAAATTGTTTAGGATTTCTTAATAATTGCATAGCACAATTATCTGCTAACATATGATCTAACTTTATTTCTTTAAACTCTTTATCATGAAGAGATTGTACTTCTTCTTTCCATAGTTGTCCTGCTTCCATAACATTTGATTTTTCACATGAAGTAACTTTATTTTTTCTTTTTTTAGCGAGATCAAAAGCTACTCTTGCAACTCTCTCTATTTCACTACTAGTGTAAGTGTGAGTATTAATTCCTTTTCTCTCACCATTATTAATAGGCTTAATTCCTCTAGGCTCTCCAAAATAAATTCCTCCCGTCAACTCTCTAACTAACATTATATCAAGTCCAGAAACTATTTCTGGTTTTAGGCTAGAAGCATCTACTAACTGCTTGAAACAAATGGCTGGTCTTAAATTTGCAAATAACTTTAATTCTTTTCTAAGTTTTAAAAGAGCTCTTTCCGGTTTTTTTGAAAAATCAATATTATCCCACTTAGGACCTCCAACAGCACCTAGCATTACTGCTTCACTTTCTAATGCTTTAAAAAAAACTTCGTCAGTAATTGGAATTCCATGTTTATCATAAGCTGCTCCACCAACTAAATCTTCATCTATTTCAAAATCAAGAGATCGATTTTTATTAAGCCAATTTATAACTTTTTTAACTTCTGCAATTACCTCTGGTCCAATTCCATCGCCCGCTAATAATAAAATTTTTCTTTTTTTAACCTTAATCATTGAATATCCAAGGTTTTGTGTATTTTAATTTTTTTTCATACTCATTAATGTGAGGGGACTTCTCTAAAGACAAAGCAATATCGTCAAGTCCCTCTATCAAACATTTTTTCTTAAATGGATCTATTTTAAAATCTAGTTCATTATTTCCATAAATAATTTTTTCTTCTTGTAAATTCACTTCTATTTCCTCTTTTCTTTTTGCATATTCTGATAGATCTTTTATTTTTTCTTCATTTAAAATTATTGGCAATATCCCATTTTTAAAACAATTATTGTAAAATATATCAGCATAACTCGAGCTAATAACACAAGTTATTCCAAAATCTAAAAGAGCCCAAGGTGCGTGCTCTCTGGATGAACCACAACCAAAATTATTTCCTGCAATTAAAATTTTTGAACTATCAAATGGTTTTGTGTTTAGAACAAAATCTTCATTAATCTTTCCATCATTGTCATATCTCATTTCATGAAATAGATTTTTTCCTAATCCAGTCCGTTTTATCGTTTTTAAAAATTGTTTAGGAATAATCATGTCAGTATCTATATTTACAATTGGCAAATATGCTGGAATACTCTTAAGTGAAATAAATTTTTTCATTAACTTTGATATTTCCTAACATCATCTAGATTTCCAGCTATTGCTGCAGCAGCTGCCATCCCTGGGCTGACTAAATGAGTTCTTCCACCTCTTCCCTGTCTTCCTTCAAAATTTCTATTTGATGTAGAAGCACATCTTTCTTGAGGTTTTAATTTATCTGCATTCATCGCAAGGCACATTGAGCAACCAGGTTCACGCCACTCAAATCCTGATTTAATGAATATTTTATCTAATCCTTCTTGTTCCGCTTGCTCTTTAACCAATCCTGATCCTGGAACAACCATACCATGAACATGATCTGCCTTTTTTTTATTTTTTAAAATTTGAGCTGCTTCACGTAAATCTTCTATTCTACCATTGGTACAACTTCCAATAAAAACCTTGTCAATTTTGATATCCTGAATATTTACATCTGGCTTAAGCCCCATATATTTTAAAGATCTATTAATTGAATTTTTTTTATCCTCATTTTCCTCATTATCTGGATTTGGAATTTTACCATTTATTGATACAACATCCTCAGGTGATGTTCCCCATGTTACCATCGGAGCGATATCTTCACCATTTAAATTTATTTCTTTATCAAATTTAGCATCACTATCAGTTTTAAGTGAATTCCAATATTCTAAAGCTCTTTCCCAGTTATCATTTTTTGGCGACATAGGTCTGCCTTTTAAATAGCTAAAAATTTTATCGTCTGGCTGAATTAATCCAGCTCTTGCCCCTCCTTCAATTGACATGTTGCAAATTGTCATTCTCTGCTCTACAGATAATTCTGAAATTACTGAACCTGCATACTCTAATACACATCCAGTTCCACCCGCTGTTCCTATTTTTCCAATAATTTGTAAAATAACATCTTTAGAAGTAACTCCTAATGAAAGTTTTCCGTTCACATTTATTCTAAAATTTTTTGCTTTTTTTTGTAGTAAGGTCTGTGTAGCTAATACATGTTCTACTTCTGAAGTTCCAATACCAAATGCTAAAGAACCAAAAGCTCCATGCGTTGCCGTGTGGCTATCTCCACAAACAATAACTGTTCCAGGTTGTGTAAAACCTTGTTCTGGACCTACAATATGAACTATTCCTTGTCTTTTGTCATGCATTCCAAATAATCTAACACCAAATTCTTTGCAATTTTTTTCTAAAGTCTCTACTTGAATCTTTGAATCTTTATCATCTATTCCTTTTGATCTATCGGTTGTAGGAATATTATGATCTACAACAGCAAGGGTTAGTTTTGGTTGTCTAACCCTTCTATTTGAGTTCCTTAAACCTTCAAATGCTTGTGGACTAGTAACTTCATGTATTAAATGTCTATCAACGAACAATAAGGATGTTCCATCATCTTGCTGATGAACTAAGTGATCATCCCAAATTTTGTCATATAAAGTCTTAGGCATTTAGAAAAAGATTATTTGTTTTTTTCTAGAGTCTCTTTTTCATCTTTTTTTTTAGAGGTATCTTTTATTTCAACAGACTCATTTTTAACATCCTCGTTTAAATTATTTTCTTCAGTTTTAATAATATTTTCTTCTGTAGGTTGTGCAGGTTTAGTATCGACATCTATGCCAATTTTTTTCCTAATTTTTTCTGCTATCCTTGCTGATTTTCCAGTTCTATCTCTTAAATAATAAAGTTTTGCTCTTCTAACTTTACCGGATCTAACAACCTTTAAAGAGTCTACTATAGGACTATATAGTGCAAATGTTCTTTCAACTCCTTCACCAAAAGAAATTTTTCTAACTGTAAATGATGAATTCAAATCTCTATTTTTTTTAGCAATACATACTCCCTCAAAATATTGAATACGGTCTCTTTTTCCCTCCGTAATTCGAACCCCAACCTTAACAATATCTCCAGGAAAAAAATCTGGCAATTTTTTTTCAGCAGATATTTTTTTTACGTTTTCCTGGTTTATTTCTTCAATTGTTTTCATTTGTAAGTTTATCAAATTAATTTTTTTTATTATTATATTTTTGCCATAAATCTGGCCTTCGGACGCGAGTTATAGCCTCAGATTGAGATAAACGCCAGTCTTTAATTTTAGCATGATCTCCTGATAAAAGCACATTTGGAACGCTTATTTGCTCCCAAATTTGAGGCTTTGTATACTGGGGGTACTCTAATAAACCATTTTCAAAACTTTCTTCATTTTTAGAGTTTTCATTACCAATTACTCCAGGAATTAATCTTAGTATTGCATCAACTAAAACATATGAAGCTGTTTCTCCTCCAGATAAAACAAAATCTCCAATGCTTATTTCTTCTATTTTTCTGTTATCTAGAACTCTTTGATCGATGCCCTCGAAATGTCCACAGATAATATTTATTTTTTTTTCTTTTGATAAATCTTTAGCTGAATTTTGATTAAATACTTTGCCTCTAGGTGAGAGGTAAAAAATTTTTTCACTTTTAGAAGTGTTTTTATCTAAAGCACTGGAAATGACATCTGGTTTTAAAAGCATCCCTGAACCTCCTCCGTAAGGTGTGTCATCAACAGTTTTATGTTTGTCATTTGCATATTCTCTTATATTAACTATTTTAAAGTCCCAAATTTTTTTTTCTAAAGCCTTACCGTAAAGTCCATTTTTAAAAGGACCTGGAAAAAATTCTGGATAAAGCGTAAAAATTTGAAAAATTAACATTGTTATTTTTTCTCTTCTTCTTTTGCT
>CAZBRW010000019.1:0-15016 GCA_964494555.1 uncultured Candidatus Pelagibacter sp.
CATACCTTCCATGTAATGCATTAAAAACAACTGAAGGTTTAAATTTTTTTAAATTAAAGATAAAATTTCCATCTGGTTCAACTATTTTTATCTTATAGTTATTATTTTTTAAAACTTTTGATACTGCTTTTCCAGTTTTTAAACTTATCTCCCTTTCTTTTGAAAAACCTCCAGCTAATATTAATATTCTTTTAGCCATTAATTATATAACTCGAACTATTTCTAATTCAAGATCGATCCCTGTTTTTTTTTTAACTTTATCTTTTACAAAATTGATTAAATTATTCATATCATTAAATTTAGCATTATTTTCATTTACAAAAAAATTGCAGTGTTTTTTTGAGATAGAAGCTCCTCCAAATTTTGTATCTAATGGGACCGACTCTTTAATTAGTTCCCATGCTTTTTTTTTAGTCTGTCTTATTGGATTTTTAAATGTACTTCCACTTGTTTTAATTTTTGAAGGTTGTGCCAAATTTTTTTTAACTTTCATTTCATTGGTTTCTTTTTCAATTAATTTTATATTTCCCTTTTTTCCACGAAAAGTAGCACTTAAAAAAATAAGATCTTTTGAAAAATCACTTTTCCTGTACTCAAATTTAATTTTGCTTGCAGGTATTGTTATTATGTTTCCATCCAAATCAATAGCTTGCACTGATAATAAAATATCTTTAAATTCATTTTTAAAGCAACCTGCGTTCATTCTAATTCCGCCTCCAATAGAGCCGGGTATGCAAGATAAAAATTCAAAACCACTAATGCCATTGTTTTTCGCAAACTCTGATAATTGTTTGTCTGTTGTGATACTACCTGAAATTATAGTGTTTTCATCCTTAAGGGTAATATTGCTGAACATTTTACCAAGTTTTATTACTACACCATCATAATCTTCATCACTGAATAAAACATTCGAACCTGCTCCAATAATAAATATTTTGCCCCTGTTATTATATAATTTTAAAAAATTTTTTAATTCAATAAGGGAATTTGGCTTAAAAAATATCTTACATTTACCACCAATATTAAACCAATTTATCTGCTTTAAATTTTTATCAAATTCTAAACTTTTACTTATTTGTTTTGAAAATTCTTTAATATCTTCCAGATTCATTAAATTAAATTAGGTATCATTTTCATCCAATTTGAAATTGTACCAGCACCCATACCAATAACTATACTTTGTCCGTAAACACTTTGTCTAACATATTTTGAAAGTTCATATTGGTCATTTATTAAAATTAGTTTAACATCTGAATTCTTTATAATTTCTTTTGCAAAATTATCATAGTTAATTTTTGTTTTTGAGGTTTCTCCTGCTTTATATATTGGACATAAAATTACCTCATCTGCCTTTTTAAAAGATTGACTAAATTCCTTTCTTAGATTTTTAACTCTTGAAATTCTATGAGGTTGAAAAACACAAATAATTTTCCTTTCTTTATAAACATCTTTAACGCCATTTAAAACTTCAGTTATTTCGGTTGGATGATGAGCATAATCATCAATAAAGATTGAGCCCCTGTATTTAAATAAGAAAGTAAAACGTCTTTGAACACCCTTAAAATTTTTTAAACCATTTTTTATAAAATCTTTTGATATTCCTACTGTTGAAGCAACTGCAGATGCAGCTGTTGCATTTCTAATGTTATGAAGACCGTTTAATGGTATTTTTAGATTTCTAAGAAATTTCTCTTTTTTTCCAGGTACAGTGATTTTTATATCAAATTTAGAGTAATAAATATTTTGTGAGATATTAAGAATTCTAAAATTAGATTTCTTATCAACTCCATATGTTAGAAAATTTGTATTTTTTAATTTAGATATTATCGATCTATTATTTTTATCATCTATGCAAAGAAAATTTTTTCCAAATGAAGGTGTTTTATTTATAAAATTAATAAAATTTTTCTTTAAATTATCTAATGATTTATAGTAATCTAAATGTTCTGAGTCTAAATTTGTTACAATTGAGTAAGTCAAAGGTAGGTTTAAAAAACTTCCATCGGATTCATCAGACTCTAAAATACACCAATTACTTTTTCCAAGTTTAGCAGAATTTTCAAAAGCATTTAAAATTCCTCCATTAATTACAGTCGCATCTATATTTGATTTTGCAAAAATTGAACTGATTAAAGATGTTGTTGTAGTTTTTCCATGAGATCCAGCTACTACTATATTTTTCATCAATGAAACTATATGTCCTAACATTTCACCCCTTTTATATATTGGTAGTCCTCTTTTTTTTGCTTCCATATACTCAGGATTATTTTTTTTAATTGCAGAAGAAAAAACCAGGATGGTAGAATTTTTAATGTTTTTTTTGTTATGGCCTAGAAAAATTTTAATTTTTTTTTTTTTTAAATTATCAATATTTTTATTTGAAAATAGATCACTTCCTTGAACTTTAAAACCCAGCCCCTTCATTATAATTGCAAGACCATTCATTCCTATCCCGCCAATTCCAACAAAATGAATAAGTTCATTTTTTGCTAATTCAATTTTCATTTATTAAATCAATTAATTTTTTATTTATATTATTCCAAGTATTTTTATAAGAAATTTTATTTAAATTTTCTTTTTTAATATCATAATCTTTTTTATTTTCTATGAATTCTTTAATTAGAGTTGTTATTTTATTAATACAACTATTATCTTGATTTACCAGCCAACAAGAATTCCTATCATGATAAAACTTGGCATTGTAAAATTGATGATTATCTTTGGCATAAGGAAAAGGTATAGCTATAAATGGAATATTAAAAAAAGCGAGTTCAGCCAAAGCAGATGCTCCTGAACGCGTGATGGCAATATCAAATGAATTTAATTTTCTATATAAAGCTCTATCATAATTAAAAAATTCATATTCTATACCTGTTTTCTTATACTGGTTTTCTAATTCCTTTTGTTTTCTTAAACTAAATATTTGTTGAGACAAGCTAATTTTGCTTAACTTATAAATTCTCATTATTAAATCTTTAATCATTTGATCAAAAAATGATGCTCCTTGACTTCCACCTAATACTAAAATTTTAATTGTGTCCAATTTTTCTTTATTTGTTTTTTTTTCAAAATCATATGCTTCTTTTCTCATCAAACTATTAATAATTAAAATTTTGTTCTCATAAATTTTAGGAAAGTTTATAATTGTCTCGTGATAGCATATAATTTTTTTTGCATATTTAAGAATTATTTTATTTGATCTCCCAAGAACCTTATTTGGTTCAAATAAAACAATTTTTATTTTTAATAATTTTGAAGCAATACAAAATGGTAAAGACATATAGCCACCAGTACTTACAAGAATATCAAATCTGTTTTTTTTTAAAAAAATAAAAGATTTAATTAATGAAAATATGAATAAAATAAGAAATTTTGGAAACGTGAATATTAAATTATTAATTTTAGGAACATCAATTAATTTATAAGAGTACAAATTTTTATCTATAAAGCTGATCCCTCTTTTGTCTGTTACTAAGGTTGTTTCAAAATTATTTTTTAAGTGATCAAAAATAATTAACGAAGGTATTACATGTCCACCAGATCCTCCAGTTGAGATTAAAATTTTTTTCACAGATTGCTTATTCTTCTTCTAGTTAAATTCAGTATTATGCCCGATAATATAGCTGTACCTACAATTGACGATCCCCCATTACTTATAAATGGTAGAGTCATTCCTGTTGTTGGTAAAATTCTTATGTTTACACCAAAGTGAATATAAGTTTGTATTAATAAGATAGAAATTGATCCAGTTAAAATTAATTTAGCAAGATTGTCAGTCTCTTGATCAATTTTTTTAGCAATTGTAAATGCTAAAAATATATAAACAAACATTATAAAAATTACTAAAACTATACCAAATTCTTCAGAGATAACAGAAACTATATAGTCAGTATGCGCCTCGGGTATTTTTGAATTTAGTTTACCTTCACCTAGGCCCCTTCCAAAAAAACCACCATTAATTATCGCTTCTGATGCTCTCTCTGATTGGTAGTTGTTGCCAGAACTTGGATCTATAAAAGATAGTATTCTGTTTTTTATATAAAAAAATTTGGGAACAAATAAAACTAGATAAGATAAAATAATTCCAATTGTAACGAAAAAAGTAAAAAAAATAACAAGATTTACGCCTGATACAAATATTAATGAAAACCATGTCAGTACAATTAGTGTTGTTTGACCAATATCTGGCTGATTTATTAAAAGTAAGATGACAGGTAGTGCTACAATAAAACTCAAAAAATATTTTATATAGATTTTATTTGAGTAATTAGAAGATAAAATTGCAGCAATTAACACTATAAAAAAAGGTTTTAAAATCTCTATTGGTTGGAATTTAGGCAAAACACCAATTTCTAACCATCTTCTAGAACCTTTGACCTCTGACCCTAAAATTGGAACCATGAATAAAGCAATGAAAGATATAAAAAATAAGATTAGACAAAGCTTAATTAATTTATTTTTTTCTAGCGATGAAAAAAAAATAAATATAGTGAGAGATATTAGAATAAATATTAAGTGTTTAAAAAAAAAATAATATGAATTTGTATTTAATTTATCGCTTGCAATTAAAGAAGTTGAAACTAGAGAGAAAAATAATCCTAAAGTAAACAAAAATAATATTAGTAATAAAATTATTTTATCCAAATTTTTCCACCAATTATAATAAAATTTTTGTAAATCAAATATTTTATTCATATAGCTTTTTTTATAAAATTTGTTTTCTTCAACATATTATTAAAAAATTTACCTCTTTTTTCAAAATTTTCAAATTGATCGAATGAGGCTGAACTTGGACTAAATATAATATTCAGATTTTTATCTTTTTCTTTTTTTAAATCTTTAAGAACACCAGACAGAGCATGACGGATATCTTTAAAATTTTTAAAAGGTATTTTATTTTTAAGCTTTTTTTGGAAAAAATTTTTATTTTTTCCGTAAATATATGCTTTAATATTTTTGAAATATTTTTTTTCTAAAATAAATTGATCTCCTTTTTTTGGAAGACCTCCTAATATCCAAAAAATATTATTAAAAGATTTTAAAAGTTGAGTGGTTGAGGAAAAACTAGTTGATTTTGAGTCATTGATGATTTGCAAATTCCTCTTTTTATAAATTGTTTGTTGTCTATAAGGAAGACCTTTAAAAGAATTTATTGCAATTTCTGTTTTTTTTTTATTTAAACTTAACTTTTGCGAAATTGAGATTGCAAATGATAAGTTATTCAAATTATTTAGATTGTTAAAATAATGATTTTTTATTTTAATTTTTTCTTTAGGAAATTTGTTTACTTTAATTATTTTAGATTTAATTTTTTTATTACTTAGTAATTTTATATTATTTTTATTTACAAATGCTACATCGTTTTTATTTTGATTTTGTATCAATTTAAGCTTTGCATTTATATATTTGCTAAATGTTTCGTGCCTCTCAAGATGGTCAGGATATATATTTAAAACTGCAACTATATCTGATCTAAAATATTTGCTATATTCGATTTGGTATGAAGATGCCTCTATAACAAATAATGTATTTTTATTAATATTTTTCTCAAAAAGAAGAGATTTTCCAATATTCCCTCCAATTCTGACGTCTTTATTATTTTTTTTAATGATTTCATAAATCAACTTAGCGGTTGTTGACTTTCCATTCGTACCAGTAATTGTAATTTTTTTATTTTTTAAATTATTTAAATAAAAAATATCTAATTCGGTAATTGTTTTATAATCATTTTTTTTTATAAAATTTGATAGTCCACATTTTTTTTTATTTATTCCTGGACTAATTATAATTATATCAAATTTACTTTTTAAAATTTTTATTTTATTAATTTTTTTTTTTTTTAAAGCAGGTGGGATATTCTTTTCATTGTCATCATAAATGAGAACTTTATTTTTTTTTTTTAGGTAATGAAAACAGGCCCTACCACTTATACCATAACCATAAACTAAAATTTTCTTATTTTTAAAGTTATTTTTTAGATCAAGCATTATCTTAACTTGAGAGTAGCCAATCCTATCATAGCTAAAATTATAGATATAATCCAAAAACGTATAACTACGGTTGACTCTGGCCACCCTTTCTTTTCAAAATGATGATGAACAGGAGCCATTTTGAATACTCTTTTACCAGTTAACTTAAATGATAAGACTTGAACTATTACTGAGATTGCCTCGAAAACAAACAAACCTCCAGTAATAGCTAAAACAATTTCGTGCTTAGTTATTATACCAATTGAACCTAGGGATCCTCCTAAAGCTAAAGAGCCTGTGTCTCCCATAAATATTTTTGCAGGTGGAGCATTAAACCACAAAAATCCTAGGCAAGATCCAATGATTGCTCCACAAAAAACAGTAACTTCTCCAGCTCCATCAATATATGGAATGTGCAAGTAATCAGAAAATAAAATATTTCCGGTTACATAGCTGATAAACGCAAAACAAGCAGCTACTAAAATTACTGGCACGGTTGCCAATCCATCTAAGCCATCAGTTAAATTAACTGCATTTGAAGAACCAACAATAACAAATAAATAAAATGGTACAAAGAACCAACCAAGATTTATTATTAAGTTTTTAAAGAAAGGAAAATACAAATTTTTAATTTCACTGAAATCACTAAACATATAAAGTATAAATATACCAATTAAAGCTAATAAAATTTGAAATAAAATTTTTATTTTTAGTGAAATACCTGCTGAACTTTTTGTTTTAATTTTTTTAATATCATCAAAAGCACCAATCAATCCAAAAGAAAAGGTAATAAAGATTACAAACCATACTAAATAATTTGTTAAATCACACCAAAGGAAAACACTTAAAAATAATCCTGATAAAATTAAAACTCCTCCCATAGTAGGTGTGCCAATCTTTCTAGCTATATGGTCTTCAGGGCCATCTTTTCTAATTGGGTCATGAATTTTTTTTGATGAGAAAAATTTTATAAAAGGATTTCCAATTATAAAAACGACAATCATAGAAGTAAACATCGCCAGACCTGTTCTCACCGTTAAATACTTAAAAACATTTAAAAAAGAAAAAGTATCAACTAAACTTAAAAATAAAGAATAAAGCACTAGATTACTCCTCTGGTAAATATTGATACAACTTTATTTAATCCTGTTGCATTCGATCCTTTTATCATTAAATAGTCTTTATTCGATAAATCATTTCTAATAAAATTTATAATCTCATTTTTATCCTTGAAAATTTTCCCCTTTTTTTGTGTTTTTATCTTGTCAAATGTATGTTTTACGTGATTACCATATACATAAATTTTATTCGCAGTAGATTTGTTTATAAATTTGGATACTTGAATATGAAGCTTTTTTGAAAATCTTCCAAGTTCCAACATATCCCCTAGTAAAATATTTTTTCTTTTTTTATGGATTTCAATTTTATCAAATTTATTTACCGCAAATTCTAGAGATAGAGGATTAGAATTATAGCTTTCATCTATAATTTTTATATTCTTTGACCCAATTTTTACATTTATTTTATTTCCTCTTCCTTTAGGAATTGAAAAATTTAAAAATAATTTATTATTTAAAGTATCTACATCAATAAAATTAGAAATCGCTGCTAATGCCGCAAGTAAGTTGTCAAGATATATGAGATTTTCTTTCTTTACTAAAAATTTCTTAATTTTATTTTGTATTTTAACAACAACTGAATAGTAAGATTTTTTTTTAAAACTTTTAATAAATTGAATATCTGCTGGTTTTTTTTTACTGAAAGAAATAATTTTTAATTTTTTTTTAATAGCTTTATTTTTAAAAAATTTAAAAAAATCGTCGTCTTTATTTAAAACTATAGATCCATTATCAATTATATTATCTATTAATTCTGATTTAGCTTCTGCAATTTTTGAAATATTTTTAAAATTTTTGATATGTGCATATGATATATTTGTAATAACGCCTAAATCTGGTTTTATTATTTTTGATAGTTCATTTATTTCTCCTTTTTTGTCCATTCCGACTTCAAAAACTCCATAAAGGTTTTTTTTATCAATATTTAGCAAAGATATTGGTACTCCAAACTTATTGTTAAAAGACTTTTTAGAATAAAATGTTGAATTTAATTTGTCTAATGATTGACCAAGTAAATCCTTTAAAGATGTTTTCCCAGAACTTCCTGTTATAGCAATTGAATTTATATTTGAAGCTTTCCTAATATTTTTGGAAATTTTTAAAAAAAAATTAAATGTATTTTTAATTTTTATTTTTTTATTTTTAAATTTAGTTGAGCAGTCTTTATCTATAATTGAAAATAAAGCTCCCTTTTTAATAGCATCGTCCGCAAAAATATTTCCATTTTGGATTTTTCCTTTTAAGCCAATAAATAAATCATTTTTTTTTACTTCTTTAGAATTTATAGAGATCTTATTAATTTTCTTTGATTTGCTAATTTTTAAATTGTCTAAGCATTCATTTACAGCATTTATTTTCCAGTCGTTTGATAAACTTTTATTTTTTTTAATTATATTTTTTAATATGCATTTTCTGTCGGAAAATAAAATTTTTTTTCTATATTCTTGATAGTTTTCATGGCCTTTGCCTGCCACTAATAAAATATCGCCGCAATTTAGATCTGATATCGCCTGCCTAATTGCCTTTTCCCTTGAGGGTATCTCAAGTAATTTTGATTTATTTATTTTCTTTTTTATTTCACTTCTTATTTTATTTGGGTTTTCATTTCTTGGATTATCATCAGTCAGGTATATTTTATTGCAAAAATTGCTTGCTATTTCTCCCATCATTTTCCTTTTAGGTTTATCTCTTTCTCCTCCACACCCAAATACAATTGAAATATTACTTAGCTTGTAATGATTTTTTAAATTTTCTAGGCAAATCTTTAGTGCGTCTGGTGTATGTGCGTAATCTAAAATAACTTTTGAATTATTTTGTATTTTTCCAATATTTTCCATTCTACCGTTAACTTCTTTTATTTTGTGTATTGATTTCAAAATTTCATTAATTGGTATGTATTTACTTGCCGCAATAATTGCCATTAGTAAGTTTATAATTTGAATTTTACCGATCAATAATGTCTCAAATGAAAATATCTTATTTTTGTACTCAAAGAAAACTTTCTGCTTATCTTTTAATGAAATTTGTTTAATTAATTTCAAATCAGAATTTTTTTCTCCTATGACAAGACTATTTAATTTATTTTTTTTAGTAATATTTTTTATTTTAATACTATATTTAGAATTTGAATTGTGTATTACAGTAGACTTTTTCTTCATTAATTTTTTAAATAAAATCATTTTAGAATCAAAATAATTTTTAAACGATTTATGGTAATCAAGATGATCTCTTGACAGATTTGTAAATATTCCAATATCAAAAAGAAGCCCATCTAATCTATTTTGTTTAAGTCCGTGAGATGAAGCTTCTAAAATTACTGTATTAATCTTTTTTTTTTTTAGATCTTGTAAAATTTTACTTAAAGTCAAAGGATCAAGTGTTGTATTTGATAAATTATAATTAGTATTATTAGAATTTACACCTAGTGTTCCTATTGAGGCTGTCTTTTTGTTGTTCAATAACATTATTTGTAAAAAGAAATTTGAAACTGAAGTTTTGCCGTTTGTGCCTGTTACTGCAACGAGATTTTGTGGTTTGTCATTATAAAAAAAACTTGAAACTTGTGCTAAAGTTTTTCTCGGATTCTTGCTTTTTAAAAATAAAATATCATCTTTAAAACCTTGAAATTTTAAATCTGATACTATGGTTTTTGCCCCATTTTTAATTGCATTATTTATAAATCTATTGCCATTTATTTTGGTTCCTCTTATTGCAAAAAAAATATCATTTTTTTTGCAGTTATTGCTGTTAAATTTAATTTTCGAAAAAAAATGATTTCGATATTTTTTGTCTAGATTTTTAAATATTTTTTTTAATTGCATCTTTATAATTTAAAGTCCTAGTATTTTGTGGCTAAAATTGGCCCAATTTTTTCGATAATCTTGCCTACGATTTCAACTGATGTCCACCCAGCTGTATTAAAAGGTGTCCCTTTTAAATTAAATTTTGAATTTCTTAATTTATAAACATAATCTTCTGAAGTTTTTGGGTCCTCTAATAATACAATTAATACAAATTTTGGATTTGTTGATGGAAAAATTGATGCAAAAGTATTTATTTTTATTTTGGAATATCCATCACCTGAAACCTGTTGAGCTGTGCCTGTTTTTCCGGCTACATCATATCCTGGTACATTGGCCAATTCAGCTGTTCCTTCTTTTGTTGATACAATTTTTCTTAAAATGGAATTAATTTTTTCTGAAACACCATTTTTTAATATTTTATTTTTTTTTTGTAATTTTGTTTTTTTTATTAAAGTAGGATCAACGTCATAACCACCATTAGAAATAATGGCGTAACCTTTTGCTAATTGCAATGGTGTTGTTGTTATACCATGACCAAATGATACTGTTGCAAGTTTGCATTTACCCCAATCAAATGGAATAGGTTGACCGATTTCTTCGAGATCAAAATTAATTTTATTTAAGACTCCAATTTTCTTTAAAAACATTTCATGCTTCTCTACGCCTATTTTTTGAGCAATACGGACAGAACCTATATTACCTGACCTAATTAAAATTTGTTCAGCAGTAAGATCAGTCGGAATTTTTTCATCATATTCCCGGATAGTGTGCTTTCCACATCTGATGGCTCTTTCTAAATCTAAAAACTCAGTATTTACGTCAACAACACCCTCATTAAGCGCTGAGGCTAAAGTAAATGTTTTAAATACAGATCCAAGTTCATAAACTCCTTTTGTAGCTCTATTAAGATAAATCTTGTCACTTAAATCTGTCCTTTTATTTAGATCAAAGTCTGGTAGCGATACCATTGAAAGTATTTCTCCAGAATTTACATTCATAAGAATTGCTGTACTTCCGATATTTTTAAAAATTTCGGTAAATTTTAATAGCTCTTGCCTAATTATGTATTGCAGATTTATATCTAAGGTAAGTTTTAAAGGCTCCTTGTTACTTCTAAGCTCATAATCAAATGATTTTTCAATACCTGAAATACCTTTGTTATTATCATCTATTTGCCCTATCACATGGCTAAATAGTTCTTTCTGTGGATAAATTCGTGAAATTTTTTGTTCCTCAATTATTGATTTGTCACCAAGAAGAAATAGTTGATCATATTTTTTTTTTGAAATTTTTTTTTCTAAATAAAAAAATTTACCTTTTTCAATTTTAATTGATAAATCTTCCAAATTTTTATTTGGAAATATTATTTTTAGATTAATTAATAACTTTTTTTTATCTATAATAAGCTTGGGGTTTATTCCAATATTAGTTGTGATTACACTTTGAGTTAAGATATTATCACTTCTATCAATTATAGATGACCTGAAATCAGACTTATATATATTAACTTTTGATTGTTGTTTTTGTGAGCCTAAATAGATAGTTTTTATAGAAAAAATAATTGTAATAACAAAAAAAATAAAAATTATAAATGCAATTCTATTAAATGATATACTGAGTTTAGATTTTAGTCTTATATTTTTAAAATCTGTCTCATATTCCTCTAAAGTTAATCGACTTTGATTATCATTCATTTCTTAAATCCAAAATTTTAATATCTGATTTATTGATTTGTTTTAATTTAGGATCAAAATATTCGTTGTGAAATTCCATCAATTTGGCTGGGGAGCTCAAATAATTATAATCTAATAATAATAATTTATATTTATCTTCTAAGAGAAGAATATTTTCTTTTGCTTCAAAAATTTTTTTATCAAGATTTTTTGTAGAATTTTTAATATAGGTTGTCAAAAATATTAAAGTTATAACAATAAATATTAAAAAAAAATTCTTCATATTTAGTCAGCAAGTTCTTCAATTTTGATTAAATATTCAAATTTTTTTACAAATTCATCAAAATTATTACAATTTTCAATTTTTTGTGCACATCTTAATTTTGCAGATCTTGAAGGCGGATTTAAGATTATTTCTTTACTGCTTGGTGTTATAGGTTTTTTATTTATGAGTTTAAAAATTTTTTTATTATCTTTTAATTCAGGTAGATACCTCGAAGTTTTTTTTTTCTCTGAATAATTTTTAAAAAAAAATTTTACTATTTTATCCTCTAAAGAATGGAAAGTAACTACAGCTAAAATACCTCCAACAGGAAGTAATTTAAAACTATTTATTAATCCAAATATTAGTTGACTTATTTCATTATTAACTAAGATTCTCAAAGATTGGAAAACTTTTGTTGATTTATTTATTTTTGAATGTTTTTTTTTAGCTCTTTCTATAATATTTACTAAGTCCTCACTAAGTATTTTTTTTTTTGATCTTTGCTTGATAATATTTTTTGCAATAATTTTTGATTTTTGTTCATCTCCAAAAAATTTAAATACTTTATTAAGATTTTCGTAAGACATTTTATTAATCACATCATCTGCTGAAAAAAAGTTTTTTCCTAATCTCATATTTAATTTTCCTTTTGAATAAAATGATAGGCCTTTTCTTGAGTCATTTATTTGGTGGATTGAGTAACCTAAATCAAAAATTATTGCTCTTAAATTTTGATTTGATATTTTCAATTCGTTAATATTCGAAAATTTTTCATTTTCAAATCTAAATCTTCCTTTAAAGTTTTTTATTAATTTTTTGGCCTCTATTAAAGTTTCAGGATCTCTATCTAAAGCTACTACTTTATTATTTTTATTCGATAAAATTTTTTTTGAATACCCGCCTTGACCAAAAGTACAGTCAATAAATGTGCCACCATAAAGAGGGGAAATAATGCTGATTAATTCATCTAGCAAGACTGGAAAATGTTTTTTTTCCAGATTTATGGTGGCATTCATTTATTTTTTTGAAGACCATTAATTTTTTTGTCTTCTCAAAAATGCAGGAATTTCAAATTCATCTTCATCTTCTGCTTTATTTTCATTGGTATCAAAAGATGTGGGTTCTTCTTTGTCAATGCTCTCATCCGAATTGAAAAGTTCTAATGTTTCCTCTTCTATGTTAAAATTTTCAAGGCCATTTGTATTCTTACTTTCTTCAACTAAATTTTCAGACTTAACTTCACTGTCGAGAATATTGACATCTTTCTCATTTATATTTGTATCTAAATCTTTGATTGGATTATTTTCTGTATCACTTACCCCATGATTAATTTCATTTTGATTTTCATTTTCCAAAAATTCATTATCTAATTTTAAGGCTGTGGCACCATCAGTTGAGGTTGATATGTTTTGTGAAAAGTTAAATGATTGACCAGAAACATTGTTTAAAGTTTCAGAATAGCCAGGATTCCTATTTTGAATTCTATGAACCATGTTAATTACAGATTTAGACTCTGGCTGCTGTCCATCCAAAGCTGTTGCAACAATCGAAACTCTCATTTTACCGTCTAATTCTGGATCGGTAATTGCACCAATTATTAATTCAGCTTCTGGATCTACTTCTGCTCTTACCTTATTTACTGCTTCGTCAACTTCAAAGAGTTTCAAATCTTTTCCTCCTGTAATATTAACTAATAATCCTTTTGCTCCTTTAAGGGTATAATCGTCAATTAAAGGGTTTGTAATTGCCATCTCAGCTGCTTTGATTGCTCTACCCTCTCCTTCAGCTGATCCTGTTCCCATCATTGCTTTGCCCATTGAACTCATTACCGTCTCAACATCAGCAAAATCTAAATTAATTAACCCAGGTCTTACCATTAGGTCGGTTATACTTTGAACTCCATGTAATAAAACATCGTTAGAGAGTTCAAATGACTCTTCAAATGTAGTTTGTTCACTTGCTATTTTAAATAAATTTTGATTAGGAACTACGATAATAGTATCTACATGTTTTCTTAACTCTTCTAATCCTTGTTGTGCTCTTCTCATTCTTGATGGCCCCTCATATAAAAACGGAAGTGTAACAACGCCAACAGTTAAAATATTAAGTTCTTTTGCAGCTCTTGCAATTACATGTGCTGAACCCGTGCCAGTTCCTCCACCCATGCCAGCTGTTATAAAAACCATGTTTGAACCTTGTAAAATGTTTATGATTTCATTTAAAGACTCATCTGCCGCTGCTTGGCCTATATCTAATTTGGCACCTGCTCCTAATCCCTTAGTTAAATTTAAACCCATTTGAATTTTTGCTTTAGCCTTGCTTTCTTTTAGATCTTGAGCATCAGTATTTACTGCAATAAATTCTACTCCTTGTAATCCAGAATCTATCATTCCATTTATCGCATTTCCTCCAGCTCCTCCAACACCAAGAACAAGTATTCTTGGTTTTAATTCTCTTATATCTGGTGCCTTAAAGTTAATTGTCATTTTTCCCCCTTTAGTTGTTAAATTGCTTTTCCCATTTAAGGTTTCCTCGGTGTATATTTGATTTTTTCTTTGCGTTTACCCTAAATTTTTCAAAATTTGTTGGTTCCCAGATTTGAAATGTTTTTCCTTGACCAACAAATAAAATATTACTTTTAATTTTAGCATGTCTTAACAATCTTGTAGTTAAAAGTATTCTTCCTTCACCATCAAATTGTAAATTTATACTTTCAGCAAGTATTGATGTCGCAAAATAATCTTTCTTTTCCTCAAATGGACTCAAAGAATCTATTGCGTTAGAAATCTTTTCAATTCTGTCTTGGGGCCAAGACTCTATACATTGATTGTTAAAAGATGGATAACAAACAACTCCATTATAACCTAAATTTGATAGATGAGATCTAAAAGAAGCTGGCACAGAAACCCTTCCCTTTTTGTCTAGTTTGTTTTCGTAAGTAGATAAAAACATATTTCATAGTTTAAACCCTATTTTGGGTTTTTATGGGATATTATGGGTTTTATTTACAACCGTCAATAGTTTTATTTTAATAAAATTCATTTTTTTTGGAACATTCTAGAAACAATATTTTAGAGATTTTTAATAAAAAAATGCCAGATAAACTGTAAGCCGGGTTCTGTCATTTAAACTTATCATTTATCTAGGCCTTAAATCACTTTAAGGCTCAAGCAACTAACCCTGATGA
>CAZBRW010000020.1:0-1303 GCA_964494555.1 uncultured Candidatus Pelagibacter sp.
TTCTTTTTAAATCCCAATATTTATTTTCCCATGATAAATGATCAGCACGCTTAATGTAATCATCGCTTGATAAATATTTCTTAAATTTTTTCCTATAAAATTTTAAGTCTGATCTAGATAAGTCAGCATTTACAAAACCATTTTTGATGAGATTAATTCCTTTAGATTTGTCACCAATCGAAATAAGGCTTTCCCCTAAAACCATTTTGCCAAAACCACTCAAAGGTTGATGGGTATTAAACCAATTAATAATTTTTTCTGGAGATTGTGATTTTAAAGAAATTTTATGTTCTGCTAAATACTTTATTCTATTAATTCTAGGATAATCAGAATTATTTTCTATAAATGCTTTATAATCATAAAAATTTGCTTGATTACCTGTTGTTAATAAATGTTTCCACTGAATAAAGTTATGAATAGATTTAGCTCTTGCTTTCTTAGATACCTTTAGGGCATCACGCCAATTAGATTTTTCCATAAATTGAATTGCCTGTTTTGCATATTCAAAGTCTCTATCACTATAAAAATTAGATTTTTTTGTTACTCTTGTTGATTGTTTTCGAACAATTAATGGTTTGTTTTTTGGAAGAATAATTCCATTAATTTTTGAAACCTTTTCTTTCTCTTCCTTTTTTTTAATTTTATTGACTATTTTTTTTAGTTTATTTGGTTTATTTTTTGGTATCAGGATGTTTTTAATTTTACTTTCATTTAATTCTTGCTTTGAAATTAAAGGTTTTTTTTTAGGTAAAATTAAATTATCTGCAAAAGATAATTGAAAAATTAGTAAAAAAACTATATTTAAAACAATATGTTTAATTAATTTATATTTCATATATTTAATAATTAATCTTCAATTTATGTTATAAGGATTTATGTTTAAAGGATCAAATGTAGCTTTAATTACTCCATTTAAAGATCATCAGTTGGATGAAGAAAACTACATTAAAATAATAAATTTTCATATTAAAAATGGGACTAATGGTCTTGTCCCAGCTGGCACTACAGGTGAGTCACCAACTTTAAATCATAAAGAGCACGAAAAAGTTATAGAATTATGCATTAAAGAGTCAAACGGAAAACTTCCAGTAATTGCAGGAACTGGTTCTAATTCAACTGAGGAAGCTGTTGCATTAACAAGACATGCTGAAAAAGCAGGTGCAAATGGTGCATTGATAGTAACACCATATTATAACAAACCTACTCAAGAAGGTTTATACCAACATTATAAATCAATTAATGACAATACAAGTCTACCAATAATAATTTATAATATTCCTAGCAGATGTGTAATAGATATGTC
>CAZBRW010000020.1:1403-11993 GCA_964494555.1 uncultured Candidatus Pelagibacter sp.
CAAGTCTACCAATAATAATTTATAATATTCCTAGCAGATGTGTAATAGATATGTCAGTTGATACTATGGCGAGACTGTATGAACTTAAAAATATTGTAGGTGTAAAAGATGCAACAGGTGATTTAAATAGATTAGACCAGACGATTAAAAAACTCGGCAATGATTTTATTAATTTAACCGGTGAAGATGGACTTGCTTTTGAATTTAACAAGAGAGGTGGTGATGGAATTATTTCTGTGACTGCAAATATTGCACCTAAAGAGTGTTCACAAATGCAAAAACTTTCTTTATCTAAAGAACAAACGAGTATAAGTGATGCAGAAAAAATTGATCAAATTCTTCAACCACTACATAAATCATTATTTTTAGAAAGTAATCCTGCACCAGTCAAATATGCAGCTAAATTATTAGGTTTATGTGATGATGAAATTAGACTTCCTTTAGTTAAAATTAAAAAAGAAACACAAGAGACAATTAAAAAAGCTTTATCAGCAGCTAAATTAATTTAATAAATGAAGCAAAAAGCCAAAAGCGGTTTAAAAATTATTTGTTTAAATCGTAAAGCTAGTTATAATTTTTTTTTCAATGACCTTTTTGAGGCAGGTATTGTATTAAAAGGTTCTGAAATCAAATCTATAAGGCTAGGAAAAGTAAATATTGCAGATTCTTATGCAATAGAAAAAAATGGTGAAATATATTTAATTAATTCACATATACCCATATACAAACAGGCTAGTTACTCAAACCATAACCCTTATTCAGAAAGAAAATTGCTTTTTAATAGAAAAGAAATAAATAAGTTAATTGGAAGTGTAAATGAAGATGGTTTTACACTTGTTCCAACAAAAATGTATTTTAAAAAAGGTAAAGCTAAAATTGAAATAGCAATTGCAAAAGGTAAAAAACATTTTGATAAAAGAAATACAAAAAAAACTAGAGATTGGAACCGTGAAAAAGCAAGATATTTTAGAAAATCAAGTTAATGAAGTTTATTTAGGACTTGGTTCAAATTTAGGTAACAAGATAAACAATATAAGCAAAGCTTTATATTTAATATCAGATGAAAATACAAAAATTATAAGAATATCAAGTCTTTACGAGACTCTGTCCTGGCCAAAAAAATCATTTCCTAAATATATAAATATTGTAATAAAAATCCTTACAAGTCTAAGTTCTTCAAAATTATTCATAAAATTGAAAAAAATTGAAAAAGATCTTGGTCGAGTTAAAAACCCAAAAAATTATCCTCGTGAATGTGATATCGATATATTGGATTTTAATCAAAAAAGAATTAATTTGAGCATTAATAATGAAAAATTATTAATACCACATCCAAGAATGCATATTAGACCCTTTGTTTTATTGCCTTTATTTGAAATAGCAAAAAATTGGCATCATCCAATATCACGTAAAAAAATTGATATATTGCTAACTAATGTACTAGATAAAGATCTAACATCTATTAAACTTATTTAAATAAAATGGTATAAGTAATAATGTTAAAATCTGAAGATTTAATAAATAAAGTAAAAACATACAATAAGTTTCTTAAACCTGAAACTTTAAGCAAAGCATATTCATTTGCAGTTAAGGCTCATGAAAAACAGAAACGAGACGAGGGGTCACCGTATATAATTCATCCTATAGCTGTAGCTAATATTTTAACTGAGTTAAAACTCGATAGTGCTACAATAGCAACAGGTTTATTACATGACACAATTGAAGATACCTTTGCAACTTATAAAACTATTCAAGATGAATTCGGTAAAGAAGTTGCAGATTTAGTTGATGGTGTAACGAAAATCTCGGAGTTTGAGAATCACGCAGTTTCAAATTCAAAAGCGGAAAATTTTCGAAAATTAATATTAGCCACATCTAGAGATATAAGAGTATTACTGGTGAAACTAGCAGATAGACTTCACAATATGCGAACTATTCAATTTGTTACTAATAAAGATAAGCAAATAAGAAAAGCAAAAGAAACAATGGAAATTTATGCTCCGTTAGCTGACAGAATGGGAATGAATAGGATTAAAGATGAACTCGAAGATTTGTGTTTTGAAGTTTTAAATCCAGAAGCAAGAAAGCTTATAAAAGATAGACTTAATAATATTAAAGAAACTAATGAAGTTAGTTTCAATTCTGTATCTCAAGATTTAAAAAATCTTTTGTCAAATAAGGATATTGTATGTGAAATTTTTGGTAGAGAAAAAACTCCCTTTTCTTTATGGAAGAAAGTTCAAGTTAAAAGGACTTCTTTAGAGCAAATGACAGATATTATTGGTTTCAGAGTAATTTTAAATAATGTAGATGAATGCTACAAAGCTTTAGGAGTGTTCCATAGTAATTGGAACTGTATACCTGGAAGATTTAAAGACTATATTTCTTCACCAAAGATTAATAGTTATCAGTCCCTACATACAGCTGTTATTGGTCCTAATAAAAGACCAATTGAAATTCAACTTAGAACAATGCAAATGCATGAGTATGCCCAGAGAGGTATAGCCGCCCACTGGAAATACAAATCTTCTGAAAAATTTAATTCACTGACATGGAAAGAATATGACTGGTTAGCTGATTTAGTTGAAATTATTGATAAAAACGAAAACCCTGAAGACTCCTATGAATTTACTAAATTACAAATGTTTCAAGAAAACGTATTTTGTTTTACCCCAAAAGGCTCGGTAATAAAATTGCCAAAGGATGCAACACCTATCGATTTTGCTTATGCAGTTCACACCAAAATTGGAGATAAAGCTGTTGGCTGTTTAATTAATGGCAAAGAGTCCGATATGCAGACTGTATTAATAAATGGAGATGTTGTTAAAATAATTACTTCAAAAAAAGTTTCTCCTTCATTGCATTGGGTAACAACAGCTAAAACTGGAAAAGCTAGAGCTGCTATTAGAAGATATTGGCAAAATAAGGAAATTAATGGAACAGCTAGAAATAAAGAATATAACACTACTCTTTGGATATCTTTGACAGATAAACCTGGAGTTCTAGGAGAGGTTACTTCATTAATTGGTTATAATAAGGTCAACATCACAAGTGTAGAAATGGTTGAAAAGACAAAAATTGCAATAAATTTTCATTTTAATCTTTTAATTAATAATTTGAAAAACTTTACAAATTTAATTAGTCAGCTAAAACAAAAAGAATATAGTTTTAAAATAATTAGACACAAAAATACAAAATATGCTTTCTTTAAAAAAATCCTTGGAAATTTTAAGAAAAACTAATGCTCTATTAGAAGGTCATTTTATACTATCATCTGGCTTACATTCTCCAAGCTATGTACAGTGTGCAAAACTCTTAAGTTATCCACATTTATCTAAATCAATTTGTCTCTCGCTTAGTGAAAAAATAAAAAAAAGTTTTAAAAAAATTGATTTAATTTTGACGCCAGCAATGGGTGGCATTGTAATTGGTTATGAAATTGGAAGATTATTAAAAAAGGAAACAATATTTGCTGAAAGAGTGAAAGGAAAATTTGTTTTAAGAAGAGGTTTTTTTATAAAAAAAAATTCAAATGTTCTTATTATTGAGGATGTTATAACAACTGGTAAATCAAGTCTTGAATGTATGAATCTAATTAAAAAATCAAATGCTAAAATAGTTGGATTTGCCTCTATAATTAATAGATTAAATAATGGATCAGATAAGTTAAAAGGTAAAAAAGTAATTTCTCAAATAAAAATTAATATTCCAACATATAAAAAAAACAAACTACCTTATTCATTAAAAGAAATACCAATAACAACACCAGGTAGCAGATACATTAAATAAAATGATAAGGTTAGGAGTTAACATTGATCACGTAGCGACAGTAAGAAATGCAAGAGGAGAATCGCACCCGGATCCATATTTAGCAGCTATTAAAGCAATTAAGTATGGAGCTGACTCTATCACAATACATCTTAGAGAAGATAGAAGACACATAAAAGATTCTGACTTAAAAAAGATTTCTAAAAACAAAAAAATACCACTAAATCTTGAAATGGCTGCAAATTTATCAATGCTACGCGTAGCTCTTAATAATAAGCCTAGTTTTGTTTGCATAGTACCAGAAAAAAGGAAAGAAATTACTACAGAAGGTGGATTAAATTTAAAAAGAAATTTTAAGCAAATATCAAAAATCGTTAAAATTTTAAATAAAAATAAAGTTAGAACTAGTTTATTTATTAATCCTAATCTTAGGGACGTTAAATTTTCAAAAGATTTAAATGTTAATTGCATCGAGTTACATACAGGAAAGTTATCAAATTTAATTAAAAAAAAACAAAAATTTAAAAAAGAATTTACTAAAATTAAAAACTCTTCAAGATATGCTAATAAAATAGGTTTAGAAGTACACGCTGGACATGGTATGGATTATAAAACTACGAAAATCTTATCAAAAATTGTTGAAATTAAGGAGTTTAATATAGGACACTTTATCATAGGTGAGTCTATCTTTGATGGCCTTAAGAGCGTCATCAAGAAAATAAAAAAAAAATTAAAATAGATATGCGCATTTTAGGAAACGGTGTAGATATAGTTAAAAATAGTAGAATAAAAAACTCTATTAAAAATAAAAAATTTATAAAAAGAATATATACTTTGACTGAAATAAATATCTCAAATAGTAGAAAAATTAATAAAGTTGAGTATTTTGCAAAAAGATTTACAGCTAAAGAAGCCTTTGTTAAAGCCTTAGGGACAGGATTTTCAAAAAATATAAATTTTAAAGATATAAATATAAAGAATAGAAAAAATGGCAAACCATTTATTAATATAAACAACAAATTAAAAAAAATTATTTTAAATAAATTTAAAATTTCAAAGTTAAAATGCTTTCTTTCAATGTCAGATGAGAAAAATTATTCAATTTCATTTGTTATTATTTCTGGACATTAAATATGAAAAAATTTTTTATAGAAAATCTGAAGACATTAATTTATGCTCTTATCATTGCTGTTTTTATTAGATCAATTTTTATACAGCCATTTTATATTCCATCTTCATCTATGGAGCCCACTCTATTAGTTGGTGACAGACTCTTTGTAACAAAATACAGTTATGGATTTAGTAAGCATTCATTTCCCTTTAGTCCACCTTTATTCTCAGGAAGATATATCTATAATGAACCATCAAGGGGAGATGTAGTTGTTTTTAAAACACCTTCGGATAATCGAACTGACTATATTAAAAGACTTATAGGCAAACCTGGTGATACTATTCAGTTTATAAGTGGTAATTTATATTTAAATGGAAATGAAATAATGAAAACTGCCATAAATAAGAATGATGCAATTTATTGTGGCAATAACAAAATAAATACAATCACCGTTGAAGAAAAACTCCCAAGTGGAAAAAAATACATAGCAACATATTTTAAAGATTATAGTCTACAAAATACAGATAAATTTATTGTTCCAGAGGATCATTTTTTCTTTTTAGGTGACAACAGAGATTGCTCAAAAGACAGCAGATTCTTATCTGAAGTCGGATATGTTCATAAAAATAATCTTGTAGGAAAAGCTCAATTCTTATTCTTTTCATCAAATCCAAGAATTGGAAGTATTTTTGAGATATGGAAATGGAATAAAAATTTAAGGTTAAAAAGATTTTTTAAAAAAATTAAATGAATATAGATTTAGACAATTTTCAAAAAAAAATTAAAATAAAGTTTAAAAATATTAATTTATTGAAAAAAACTTTAACTCATAAAAGTTTTGACAGTAATAATAATTATGAAAAATTAGAATTTTTAGGTGACCGTGTGCTTGGATTAACTATTTCAAAAAAATTAATTGAACTATATCCGGATAAAGAAGAGGGTTTTCTAGATAAAACTTTAGCATCACTGGTAAACAAAGATAAATGTTACGAAATAGGAAATAAATTAAATTTAAATAATTACGTATTAATAGGAAATGTTAGAAATAAATCTAACAATGTAGAAAAAAAAATCATTTCAGATTGCTGCGAAGCCCTAATTGGTGCAATATATTTAGACAAAGGTTTTGATATAGCTCAGAAATTTATATTAAATCAATGGAAAGAATTGATAAAAAATTCTAAAACTTTAGTCATTGATTCTAAAACTAAATTACAGGAATATTCCTTAAAGCAATTTAAATCCCTCCCCGTATATAAAATAGTTTCTAGTTCTGGCCCCAAGCATAAGCCAATTTTTAAAGTCTCTGTTAAATTAAAAGATAATAAGTCTGCTGCATCTAGTGGCAATTCAAAAAAGTTAGCTGAACAATCAGCAGCTAAAAGTTTATTATCAAAGATTAATGAAGTATGATTTGGCAAGACATTGGATATTTGTTATCTAAAATTAAATATAGTGAAAATGGTATAATTGCTGATTTTTTTACTGAGAGTAGAGGCAAAGTTACAGGTTTAATATTTGGAGCAACTTCAAAAAAAATAAAAAATTATTTGCTTATAGGAAATAGATTTCATTTAAATTATAACGCTAAAAATGACAGTAAAATTGGAAATTTTAAAATTGAAGTAGATAAAATAACAACTCCTTTTTTTTTAGATAACAAGCAGAAATTATCATGTATCGTATATTCAATTAACCTAATAAAAATTTTAAGTGCTGATAATCAAAAAAATTTAAATATTTTTAATCTTATTAATGAACTATATATTTTACTTGATTTATCTGATTGGATACAAAAATTTATAATTTGGGAATTAGATGTGCTAAAAAGTTTTGGCTATGAATTAAATATAATTGATTATGCAACTAGAGAAACTAAAGACGGAAAAGATATCTATTATTTAAAAAATGACCAAAATAGAAAAATTCCAAATTTTTTAGTAAATTCAAACGATTATTTTGCTGGTAATAGTGATCTAATTGCAGGTTTAAATTTAGTTGGTGATTTTTTAAAAAAATCTATCTTCATACCTAACAATATAAATTTTCCAAATTCACGAATTGATTTTTTAAATACAATCGATTTAAATTAATTTTTTACAAATAGTGTCAGCAAAATAACTAATAATTGCATTTGCACCAGCTCTTTTAAATGAAAATAAAGTTTCTATAATTGCGTTTTCATTAATAATACCCTTATTTATAGAATTTTTAATCAAACTATATTCACCTGATACTTGATAAACGATTATTGGTATTTTAAAATTATTTTTTACTTCTTTAACAATATCTAAATAGGGGAGGCCAGGTTTAATCATAACCATGTCTGCACCTTCTTTAATATCTAAAGCAACCTCCCTTAAAGCTTCGTTTGAATTTCTATAATCCATTTGATAAGTCTTTTTATCTCCTTTTAGTAAAGATTTTGACCCAACCGCGTCTCTAAAAGGTCCATAGAAGTTAGATGCATATTTTGCAGCATAGGATAAAAGCTGAACATCTTTAAAACCATTTTTGTCTAAAGATTTTCTTATAACACCAATTCTTCCGTCCATCATATCAGATGGAGCTATTACATCACAACCTGCTTGGGCTTGTATTATTGATTGATCAACTAATATTTTAATTGTTTCATCATTTAGAATTTTTCCATTTTTAAGTATCCCGTCATGACCGTGAATTGTGTAAGGATCTAATGCAACATCACACATTATACCAATTTTATCTTTGTATCTTTCTTTTATAAAAGATGTTGCTTTACATACTAAATTATTTTTATTTAATGATTCTGATCCTAAATTATTCTTTAATGACCTATTTACATATGGAAAAATTGCTATCATAGGAATTTTTAACGAAATTGCCTTATCCACAATTTGTTTTAATCTATCAACTGTGTATCTAAAAACGCCAGGCATAGAATTAATTGGAATTTTTTTGTTTTTACCTTCAATTACAAAAATAGGTAAAACCAAATCATTAACTGAGAGATTATTTTCACTAATGAGTCGTCTTGACCAATTAGCTTTTCTGCTTCTTCTCATCCTTAAATTTGGGTATTTTCCCGTGATAATCATTCTCAAAAATATTATATATGCGACAATAGTTATATGTATTATAGTAATAAATAAAGTATTTATTTAAAAAACATGAACAACGTAACATCTATTAACAAAATTATATCCCCTGGCATAACATCCGATTTTCAAAAGCAAAGCATAAGTTTTGATATTAATAAATTAAGGAATGCTTGCAACGAAGTTTTAAAAATTAAAGGTTTTGATACGAGTTTAGGTATACCACATTTTGCCGGCATATCTCTTAATCAAATACCTGGAGACCCTGACTCAATCAAAGGAAGCAAAGTAAGAGGTGTTTATTGGACAAAGCCTGACTCTACAGGAGTAGAAGTTTCTAGAGATGTAAAGATCGATGAGAGCAAATATACAGAATTTGTAAAAGATTTCGAGCATACATATTTTAAAGAAGTTTACGATGAATTGACAAAATATTATAAATTAGGAAGAGTAAGACTTCTTTTAAAAGAACCTCGTTCTACCTTGAGCTGGCACAGAGATCCCGAGCCTAGATTACATATTCCAATTTATACAAATCCAGGTGCTATCATGGTAATTGACAAAGCAGCTCATCATATGCCTGCAGATGGATCTGTATGGGTTACAAATAATCTAAAATATCATAACGCTTTTAATGGTGGTGAAGAGAATAGAGTACATTTAGTTGCATGTGTTTTAGACTATAAATTTAATTAATTTGAAAAAGATATTTATTTCTTCGGATCACGCTGGATATAAACTTAAAGATTACATAAAAAGTAATATTCCTAAAAAAAATAAGATTTTTGACCTTGGGCCTTTTGATACAAAATCAGTTGATTATCCAGTATATGCTCATAAACTTGCCAAAAACGTCAAAAAATCAAAAAAAAATTTTGGTATTTTGATTTGTGGATCAGGAACAGGAATGAATATCGTTGCAAACAAATACAAAAATATAAGAGCAGCACAGTGTTTTAGTGTAAAATCTACTAAATTATCTAGATTGCATAATGATGCAAATATTATTACATTAGGATCTAGATTGATTTCTAAAAAAAATGCACTTAATTATGTGCGTATTTTTTTGAGTACAAAATTTGAAGGGGGAAGACATCTTAGAAGAGTTAAGAAAATATAATAATTATGTCTAGTGAAGGTAAATATATAAATTCTGAGTATAAAGACTTTTTTGAAAAAAAATTGTCCGATACTGATCCTGATATCTATAAAGCAATTAATGATGAATTAATAAGACAACAGAATCATATAGAATTAATTGCGTCTGAGAATATTGTCTCACAATCTGTATTAGAGGCACAAGGTTCTGTTCTTACAAATAAATATGCAGAAGGTTATCCTGGCAAAAGATATTACAATGGCTGCGAACATGTTGATGTAGCTGAAAGTCTGGCAATCGAAAGACTTAAAAAATTATTTGACTGTAAATTTGCAAATGCTCAACCTCATTCAGGAGCACAAGCTAATGGAGCGGTATTTCTTGCATTGTTAAAGCCAGGTGACACTATAATGGGTTTAAGTTTAAATTCAGGTGGTCACCTAACTCATGGTTCAAAAGCTGCTGTATCTGGGAAATGGTTTAATGCAATTGCATACGAAGTTGATAAAGAAACTGAACTACTAAATTATGACGAGATTGAAAAATTAGCTGTTGAGCACAAACCTAAATTAATTATTGCAGGAGGAAGTGCATATTCTAGAGTTATTAATTTTGAAAAATTCAGAAATATTGCTGACAAAATTGGAGCTTACTTTATGGTTGATATGGCACATTTCTCAGGATTAGTAGCTGGCAAAGGTTATCCAAATCCAGTTAAATTTGCTGATGTAGTAACTTCAACAACTCACAAAGTATTTAGAAGTGCGAGAGGTGGAATAATTTTAACTAATAGAGAAGATTTATCAAAAAAATTTAATTCTGCTGTTTTTCCAGGGTATCAAGGTGGACCTTTAATGCACATAATAGCGGCTAAAGCAGTTGGATTTTTAGAGGCTTTGAAACCTGAGTTCCAAGATTATATTAAGTCAGTATTGGCAAATGCTAAAATTTTATCTGCAACATTAAAAAATAATGGATTTAAAATATATTCAGGTGGCACAGATACTCATTTGATGTTAGTTGATTTAAGACCATTTGGAGTAAAAGGTAACATTGCATCAGATAGCTTATCAAGAGCAAATATTACATGTAACAAAAATGGCATTCCATTTGATACAGAAAGTCCTATGATTACATCAGGTATAAGATTAGGATCACAAGCTGCTACAACAAGGGGTTTTGGTTTAAAAGAATTTGAAAAAGTCGGTGAACTTATAACAAAAACAATTAAGGGATTAGAAAAAAATCCTTCAGATAATAACAAAGTAGAAGAAGAAGTACGTAATGATGTTATAGATTTGTGTAGTAAGTTTCCTATATACAAACATTTAAGATAAAACTTTTTATTATGATTTGTCCATGTGAAAAAAAAGGAGAAACATCAGTAGTTGACTCTAGACCAACTGAAGATGGAACAGCAATCAGGAGAAGAAGATTATGCGAATGCGGTGAAAGATTCACTACATTTGAAAGAGTTCAATTTAGAGAGTTAATTGTTGTAAAAAAGAATGGACGAAAATCTCCTTTTGATA
>CAZBRW010000021.1:0-11801 GCA_964494555.1 uncultured Candidatus Pelagibacter sp.
TAACTTTGCTTTCTTTCATTCCTGCCAAATGCTGAATTGCTCCAGATATTCCAACTGCAATATATAGGTCTGGGACCACAACTTTTCCTGTTTGTCCAACCTGATGGTCATTTGTTATATAACCTGCATCAACTGCAGCTCTTGAGGCTCCAATTGCTGCATTTAATTTATCTGCGATAGCGGTTATTAATTTGAAATTATCACCACTTTGCATGCCTCTTCCTCCAGAAATTACTATTCTAGCTGTTCCAAGTTCGGGTCTATCAGATTTGATTTCTTCTTTTTTAATAAATTTTGTTAGAGAAAATGCTTCTCCAGAATCACCCTTAACAATTTCTGCTGATCCTCCTGAAGATGGAGCGGGATCAAAAGATGTTGGTCTTACAGTTACACATTTTTTTGGATCATTGCTTTTTACAGTAGCAAATGCATTGCCGGCATATATTGGTCTTAAAAACGTGTCTGCAGATATTACTTTGATAATATCACTAACTTGAGACGTATCAAGCTTCGCCGCAACTCTAGGCATTAGATTTTTTCCAAATGTATTGGCTGCACTTACAATGTGATTATAATTTTGTGCAAGATTTAATATTACTGGAACGTAGTTTTCAGCAAGATAATTTTCATAAATTGGATTATCAACGTGAATCACTTTTTTTACTCCAGAGACTTCAGATATTGATTTTGCAACTGCATCTGCATTATGGCCCATTAATAATACATGAGTATCTTCATCGATTTGAGTTGCAGCATTTATAACATTAAGCGTAAAAGGTTTTAACTCTTGATTATTATGCTCTGCTATTAAAAGAACTGACATTATATTACTTTTGCCTCATTTTTTAATTTATTAACTAACTCAGCTACGTTAGAAACTTTTATACCCGCTTTTCTTTTTGGCGGTTCTTCAACTTTAATTTGTTCGATTCTTGGTTTAGTATCAATACCTAAATCTGAAGCAGTCATTTGATCTAGAGGTTTCTTTTTAGCCTTCATTATATTTGGTAAAGAAGCATATCGTGGTTCATTTAACCTTAAATCACAAGTAACTATTGCAGGAATATTTACTTCAATGGTTTCTAAACCCTCGTCAACTTCTCTAGTGACTGATAAATTTTTGTCTCCAACTTCTATTTTAGATGCAAATGTAGCTTGGGGCCAATCTAATAAGGCCGCTAACATTTGGCCTGTTTGATTACAATCATCATCAATTGCTTGTTTTCCCATAAATACTAAATCTGGTTTCTCTTTTTCTACAACAGCCTTTAAAATTTTTGAAACAGCTAATGGTTCTACAATTCCATCAGCTTTAACATGAATTCCTCTATCTGCACCAACTGCTAAAGCTTTTCTAACTGTTTCTTGAGCTTTATCGTCACCTATTGTGATTGCAACAATTTCTTTTGCTTTACCAGCTTCTTTTATTTTTACTGCTTCCTCAATGGCATTGTCATCTGGTGGGTTTGTAGACATTTTTACATTATCAGTTACAACACCAGTATTATCTTCCTTAACTCTTATCTGTACGTTGTAATCAATCACTCTTTTAACTGCTACTAAAATTTTCATTACGCCCTTAATAATTTATTTTCTGGATCATAAGGGCTTTCTTCTAAAATTGTAGCCTCATGTTTTTTTCCAAGTATCTCAATTTTTAATTTTTGACCAACATTTGCTAGATCAGGTTTTACCATACCTAAAGCAATAGATTTACCTAATCTAAAACCGTAGTCACCGCCGGTAGCTCTTCCAATTACACTACCATTTTCATAAATAGGATTATTACCCAAAACATCTGCATCATCAACATTATGTACATCTAATGTGACTAATTTGTTATTAAAACCTTTTTCTCTCCATTTGTTTAAAGCATCAAGTCCTATAAAACTTCCTTTATTAGGATGTACAAATCTATCTAAACCACTTTCATACGGAGAATATTCAATTGATAACTCAGTACCAACTAGCTTATAGGATTTTTCTATCCTTAAACTGTTCATTGCTCTAATACCAAAAGGTTTTAGTCCTAAGTCCTTACCTGCATCCATCAATTTATCGAATATATGATTTTGATATTCTATGGGATGATGAAGCTCCCAACCTAATTCACCTACAAAATTAACTCTCATTGCGTTAACAGGAGCGTGTCCCACATCTACGATTTTTGAACTTAACCATTTAAAGTTTTCGTTAGAAAAATCATCTTTAGAAACTCTTGACATTAACTCTCTAGCTTTCGGTCCTGATATAACTAGTACTCCAGTACTATTAGTAAGATTCTCAAATTGTACCGAACCATCTGATGGCATCCATTTCAATATCCAATCATGATCTAGTCTTTGAAATGCACCTGCAGATACTAAATAGAAACTATCTTCTGCCTCTCTCATTATTGTAAACTCTGAATGAACACCACCTTTAGTATTTAAAGCATGGCATAAATTTATTCTTCCAACTTTTTTTGGCAATTTGTTTGCTACAAGGTTGTCTAAGAACTCTTCAGCTTTAGGACCTTTGACTCTACATTTTGCAAATGCTGACATGTCTAAAAGGCCTACATTCTCTCTAACATTTTTACATTCTTTCTCGACTGCCTTAAACCATTTTGATCTTCTAAATGACCAATCATCTTTTTGTTCCATTCCATCAGTCGCAAAGAAATTTGGTCTTTCCCAACCAAACTTTTGCCCAAATACCGCTCCAAGATTTTTCATTCGGTCATAACATGGTGCGGTTCTTAATGGTCTTGCTGCTGGACGTTCTTCATCTGGAAAGTGAGTTAAAAAAACGTGGCTATAAGCTTCCTCATTCTTTGTTTTTAAATATGATTTTGAGCAATAGTCACCATATCTTCTAGGTTCTACACCTAACATATCAATTGTAGGTTCACCATCAACTATCCACTCCGCAAGTTGCCATCCCGCTCCTCCAGCTGCTGTAATTCCAAAACTATGTCCTTCATTAATCCAGAAGTTTTTTAATCCCCAGGCAGGTCCAACTATTGGATTGCCATCAGGAGTATAACAAATTGCACCATTATAAACTTTTTTAACACCAACTTCACCAAAAGCAGGTACACGGTGTATTGCTCCCTCAATATGTGGTGCTAGTCTTTCTAGATCTTCTTGAAATAGTTCATATTCTGAATCTTTTGACGGACCATTTACATAACATGCTGGTGCACCATCTTCATATGGTCCAAGAATTAAACCACCAGCTTCTTCTCTCATATACCATCTGCTATCACTGTCCCTTAAAACTCCCATTTCAGGTAAGCCTTCTTTTTTTCTTTTTTGAATTTCAGGATGAGGTTCAGTAACAATATATTGGTGTTCAACAGGTATTACTGGGATATCCAAACCAACCATTTTTCCAGTTTGTCTTGCAAAATTTCCTGAACAAGAAATTACATGTTCACACTCTATTGATCCCTTATCAGTCTCAACAACCCATCCAGTTTTTGTTTGTTTAATATTGGTAACTGAAGTGTTTCTATAAATTTCAGCTCCTCTATTTCGTGCACCTGTTGCTAATGCTTGTGTTAAATCTGCAGGTTGAATATATCCATCTTCAGGATGTTGTATTGCTCCAACTAAATCATCTGTATGGCATAGAGGCCAAATTTCTTTAACTTGTTCTGGTTTTAAAAAATTTACTTTAACTCCAATTGTTTGAGCAACACCTGCATATTGATAATATTCATCCATTCTATCTTTATTGTTTGCTAATCTAATATTTGAAACAACACTAAATCCTACATTTTTTCCAGTTTCTTCCTCTAAAGTTTTGTAAAGATCAACTGCATATTTGTGTAACTGACCTACTGAATAACTCATATTAAACAAAGGTAATAAACCAGCTGCATGCCAAGTAGAGCCTGAAGTTAGTTCTTTTCTCTCGACCAGAACCACATCAGACCATCCTTTTTTTGCTAGATGATAAAGAGCACTTACACCTACCACTCCTCCACCAACTACTACAACTTTTGCTTTTGATTTCATTATGAGATTTCTACTAAATTTTTAATATTTAAGAAACATAATTTTAATAATCATCATCGTCACGCCAATCCATGCGGTATAACAAATAAGCTGCTATTGTGACTGATATTACACCTGCAATCATACCTAGATTAAATCCCATTTCTTTACCAAAAAAATACCAACCAAGTTGTGTCATTCCTATCGGTGGAATACAGAGGATTGCCATCAAAATTGGAATTCTATAAATAAAAGGTGGTTTTTTCATTATATAGCTGAACCATATGGCACAGGTTGAGAGACAACAGTTGTCAGCCAGCAGTCTTTTAAGGGACCATCTTTTTTATATTTTTCAACTTGCCACTTAAATTTAAAATATTTTTTTTCAAAATCTAAAACTATAACTTCATATGTAGCAACACTATCAGAAATGAATTTTTCAGTTATTTTGTGTTCCATATGATTTAATAACATTGAATAAGATTTGCCTTTTAACATTTTTTTAAATTTTTCCAACGGACCTGTATATTTTTGATTATTTGGATGAGCAAATTCCCACGTTTGAATAATGCCGTTATCTATAGAAGGTTTATCATTTTTCTTCAATCCATTAAGCTGTATTTCAACAACTTCAAATGGTTTAATATTATTTGTAGGCTTTATAATTTTGGCATTTGCATTAGAAAAAATAAAAATAAATATAAAAATAATATTTATAATTTTGATCATAAGTTTAATGCAACTTTTTCTACATCTTTTAAAAATTTCTGTCTTTTGTTTTCACTTACAAAAGGTACAGCAAAAAATCTCTTATATATAATGTCTGTAATTCCACAAATGTTAAAAACGCCACGCTTTAATCTTTTAGTTGGCATATTTAAAAAGAATGTTTTAACTGCAAATTGAGGAGATCCATAAGTACAGAATATTACAGCTTTCTTTCCAGATAAATTACCAACTGGAAAACCGTAATTTCCAAAAATTTTTTTAAATCTAAATGCCCATGGTGGTGCTAAAACTTTATCAATCCAACCTTCGGCAATTGCAGGTAATCTAAAATTCCAGATTGGGGCTATTAATACAATAACATCTGAATTTTCTATTCTTTTTCTATGATCAAGAACCTCGGACGTTGGTTTCTCCCCAGCAAAAACTGGATCAAATTTTTCCTTATATAAATCTACAATATCAACTGTATGACCTTTCGCTTCTGCGGTTTCTTTAAATGTATCTCTGATTGAAGCATTGAAAGATTTTTCATTATAATGGCTATAAACTAGAAAAATTTTCTTCATTAATCGTTTCTTAAAACTGGATAAACAGGATTAGATTTTTGAAATAGTTTTTGGTATTCCTGCTTAATACACTTGTTAGAAACATATTTTAATTTTGCATCTTCAGATATTTTTTTAGCTTCTTCATTTTGAATTCCAAATTGCAACCATAAAACCTTAGATCCAATCTTTACTGCTTTTTCAGCGAAACCTGGTGTTTCTTTTGATGGGCGAAAAACATCAACAATGTCAACTGGAATAGTGATATTCTCTATATCATCTACTACAGTTTCGCCATTTATCATTTCTCCTTTTGCAAAAGGATTTATAGGAATTACTTTATAACCAAAACTTTGCATGTACTTCATCACAACATTTGCAGGTTTTCTTTTTATATTTTTTGGATCTTCCTTTTTTTTTTCAGAACTCACACCAATCATAGCTATAGTCTTAGAATTTGATAAGATTTCTTTTATTTCAGCATCGCTCATTACTTATCTTTCCAATTTGGTTTTCTTTTCTCGACAAATGCATTAATGCCCTCTTTAGCATCCATAGACATCATATTTTCGGTCATAACCTTGCTGGTAAATTTATATGCTTTTTTTAACGGCATCTCTGCTTGCTTGTAAAAAGCTCGTTTACCTAACTTAATTGTTAAATTAGACTTCGATGCAATGGTTCTTGCCAATGACAAAACTTCATCATGTAGTTTTTCTTTTGGATAAAAATCATTTATTAATCCAAATTCTTTTGCGGTAATGGCGTCAATTGGTTCACCAGTTAATAACATTTTCATAGTTCTTTTTTTACTAACTTTTCTACTAACAGCTACCATGGGCGTACTACAAAATAGACCTATATTAACCCCGGGTGTTGCAAACTTTGCATCATCGGTACTTAAAACTAAATCACAACTAGCAGCTAGTTGGCATCCTGCTGCGTAAGCAGATCCGTGAACTTTAGCAATTACTGGTTTTCTTCCATCCACAATTTCCATCATTACGTCAGAACACAAATTAAAAAGTTTTTGGTAATCTTTTTTTTTCTTATATGATTTTAGTTCTTTTAAATTATGTCCTGCACTGAATCCTTTGCCGGAACCTTCAATAATTATAACCTTAGTTGTGTTGTCATTATTAAGATTCTTAAATACAGTTAACAGTGATTTTAGTGTTACTGAAGATAGTGAATTATAACTACTAGCATCATCAATTAAAATAGATTTAATACCTTTATCGATTGTGCTGACTTTAACATTAGTAATTTTTTTCATAAATTTAATTAATCTAGTCTTGTTGCATTTCCATCTACTGCTATAATTTGTCCAGATATTCTGGCAGCATCTTCAGAAATTAAAAAACTACACATTTTACCTATATCTTCTTCAGATATCCAGCAATTCATTGACGCCATTGAAATAAATTCTTTTTCGATTGTTTTTTTTGATATTTTTGTAAATTTCGATTTATCCCTTATAACTCTTACCATTCTATCGCCTTTGATTGTTCCAGGACAAATTGCATTTACTCTTATTTTAAATTTTCCAAGTTCCATCGCTAGAGTTTTTGTAACACCAACAATTGCCCACTTACTGGCAGCATAAGGAGATCTCAAAGGAAAACCCATAATTCCAGCACCTGAAGACATATTTATAATTGCTCCTCCCTTACTTTTTTTAAGCATTGGTATTGAAAGTTTTGTAAAATAAAAATGGCTTATTACGTTTATTTTTAAGGTATTTTCCCAATCCTCAGAGCTTAACTTTTCTAGGTTACCTGTTGGACCAGCTACACCAACATTGTTTATTAAGGCGTCAATTTTTTTTGTTTTCTTTCGAACCTGATTAAAAAAATTTAATACATCATATTCATTAGATGCATCACATTCATAGATAAAGAGTTTTTTTTTATTTTGTGGATGTTTTGCTACTTTATTTAAATGTTTTTTTTCTATGTCACATAAATAAACTGTTGCACCTTTTGCAAGACATACTTTAGCAGTAGCCCAACCAATACCTGATGCTCCAGCAGATATTACGATTTTTTTATTTTTTAATATTTTTAACATAGAGATTATACTTTAAATTATTTTCTAAGTTTATTCTCGTATTTTCTTCTAAGCTTTTGAAGATCAACTAGATATTCATCTCTTATATTAGATATTAATTCCACAGACTTTCCCCTGGATTGCAGTTTTGTTCCTTTAATAACTCTAGATGATAATTTTTTTGAAAGCTTTGGAGCTTTTAATTTTGTCCAAGGCAGTTTTAAAGCAGGACCAAATTGCTCTAACATATGTTTCATGCCTTCTTTTCCACCTGCCAAATGAAATGTAAGAAAGGTCCCCATCAGAGACCATCTTAATCCTGGACCATCTTCAATAGATCTATCTAAATCTTGAGTGGATCCATAACCTTCGTTAATTATATGTAAAGCCTCTCTCCACAATGCCTCTTGAAGTCTATCAGCTAAGTAACCTGGAAGTTCTTTTTTAACCATTATCGGGTTCATAGAAATTGATTTAAAAAATTTTTGTGCTTTTTTTAAAAAAATACTTTTAGTTTTTCTTCCCGGCACAATTTCTACGCCGGGCAATAGATAAACAGGATTAAAAGGGTGAGCTATTATAGTTCGAGAAGGATTTTTACATTTAGAATATATTCTTGAAGGTAACAAGCCCGATGAACTAGAAGAAATTATTGCATTTAATTTTGCATATTTACCTATTTCGTTCATCAATTTTATTTTTAATTTATAATTTTCAGGTGCACACTCTTGAATAAAATCTGCATCTTTTATAGCTCCCTTTAAAGACGTGGTGAATGTAAAATTATTTAGTTTTGTATTTTTTTTATTAAAGAGTTTTTTAACATGCGGCCATGTTCTTTTAATCTCAGAAATGATTTTTTTTTTTAACTTTGTGTCTTTGTCATAAGCAATAACTTTTTTATTATGTGCTAAAAATCTAATTATCCATCCTGAACCTATGACACCAGTTCCAATAACAGCAATTTTTTTCATTAATCTGCTAGACCGTCAGTTCTTGCTACGTTTCTCTCTAAATGAATAGGTAAAACTTTTCCATATATTGCTTTTGAATGTTCTGGAGTATTAACCCTCCATGGATCTAAAACATAAGCTGGTATACACATATATCTTGATTTATTTCCCTCTACTTTTGTTACTCTGTGTAAAGAAAATCTTCCTTTAAAAATTTGTAAATCTCCTGGCTCTAGTTTTAATTGTTTAACTCTTGATCTGTCACCATTTAAAACTTTTTTTACCTGATCAAAATTTTCACTGCCTGGTTCTCTTATATTAGGACAGTATTCAAATATTCCACCTTTATCTGGTTTTTGTATCATTAAACTTAGAGTAAATTCGCAACTATCAAAATGCCAAGGAAGAATTCCCTCTGGTTCCATAACATTATAAGCATGACATGCTAATGGGTCTGCCCATCTATAAATTGGTGATATTCCCAAACAAGCGGAGACAAATCTTAAAAGTTCCTCAGTTTCATATAAAAATTTCATTTCTGAATTTTTTGAAAAACAATCTGAATTTAAGTAACCATTATATCTGTTCATAAAAGTTCTTTTTGGATGATCTATTGGTAATTTGGGATCATCTTTTGCATACAAGTAAGGATTTATACTTTCCTTTGACATATAAACTTCGTTTAATTGTTTTTCTAATTCTGAATTCATTATTTCTAAAGATTGAGGTAAAATAAAATTAGGTATTGTAGAACAACTAAATTGATCTAGTTCCTCTTTGCATTTATTGATAAGTTTTTTTATTATTGGAGAATTTAAATCGTAGATTGGATATTTTTCTAAATCTACAATAGACTTAAGTCTTTCATTCACTTCAAATCTCCATCCTCTCGCATTTTCGCTCTAATTTTTGTAGCAGATATTTTTTGAATTTCTTCAGATAATACAATCTCTTCTATTTTATATCCAACTCCTCTTCCGTAACAAATATTTGTAATATTGGGCACTAATATAACTTTAAATCTTCCTTCAAATTCTGGATTTAATCTTTCTTCTATTTTCTTTTTTACACTCTCGAAATCAAAAGGATTATCATCAACACCTTGAACATCTCTTATTTGAATACATACCTGACCAGTTTTTTTAATTATTTCCTTAAACAAAGCATAGTGACCATCATGAAATGGTTGCCATCTTCCAAGCATTTGTGCTGTTGGTTTTTTATTGTCCCATTTATAGCTCATAAGAATTTTAGTTTAATCTTTCTAAAATAAATTAAAAGACTTTATTTAAATTAATACTGGCCTCGTCACTATCACCTAAATTAGTCAAATCATCGTTTATATTTAAACTTAAATCATATCCATTAATATTTTTCTTTATTTCAAATTTTGACATTAAATTATCTGATCCATTTAATGAAAACGCATACTCTGTTTCTTTATTTGGTAAGTATCCTAAAGCTATATATAAATTATCTGTATATCCTGTTCCAAATGCATGGTTTCTCTCATAGATAATAAAAACACTGTAATGTTCAGGAAAAATAATATCTATACCGATCTCACCGTTAAGATTATGCAATGCTCCAGTATGCAATGTATCATTAAACGAAACACTGCCATCTGAAACATAAGTGTATTTAAAATTTGATGAACGATCTAGTTCAGCAACATATTCTAATTTTCCATGTCTTTTTAAAGAATATTTCTCATTTGGTATATCTTCAACAACTGCCATTGCTGCCCTTAAATTTTTAGTTCTTACATGCTGATCTTCAACAATTATTGCTCCAGTGCCAGCTTCTTGGTATCCATTTAAAATTGTATGTCCAAAATCAAATTGGCCAGAAGGTATGAAAGTAAAATTATCTTTTATATATTCGTCTTTTATTTTCACAGTTCCATATATTTGATTACCTGTTCTATCTGCAGTTAAATTTTTACCATCAAGAACAGTAGTAATATCAGACCTTATTTTTCCATATCCAAAAATCTTATCTACAAATTTCCTGTCATCTTTAATAGGGGATGTACTATAGTAAGTGATATTATAGGTATTAGAGTCTAAATTACTTCCTTCAGTACCAACATCAACATCGTCATTGCCAAATCTAAAAGCAAATCCCTCTATCCCATAATCATCAGTAAACTTATCTAAACCTAACGTTAAAGAATTTGTACTAACTTCCTTAGCTGAGGAAATTTTCGTATCTCCAACTCTACCCAAGGAAATGCTTCCCTCGCTCCAATAAAAATAATTCTTATTAGAATCGTTATTTTTTTTATTTGTTGATATTTTTTTAAATGATGTGATGGGTAGTTCTTTCAAAGATGAGAGCATGTTATTAGAAAAGTTTAATTTAATATTTTGGTTTGATAAATTTTGTTTATCTTTATTTCTTCTGATCCATTTAATTCTATTTAAAGCTGAACTTGTTGAAGAATTAATTGTTCTTTTTGCTAACTCTACCTGAGCTTCTGCCATTCCAGTTCTACCGCTATTTTCTGTAATAGAAGGACATTTACCTGCAATAATGTTAAATGGGCAAACTAAATTGAATTCAAAGATATTATCTCCTGAAGGATTGCCATCACTCACATCATTTCCTATAAACATCCTAAAACCATTATTGGTAAATGTGACTGCTCTCAATTGGTTTAAGTTACTCAAATTATTTAAATTGACCGAACCATCTATAGTAAATGATGATGTATCATAAGGTCTATCTAACGAAATCTGAGCTACTACATGTGTATTATGACTTACCACAAAAAGTCTTTTTCCATTAGCACTTAATTCAAGGTTCATTGAATTAGAAACGGTTGCATTTGGTAATTCAATTCCAGCATTTAATACTAAAGATATTGTTGTAAGATCAAATGGAGTCGAAAGATTATATTCCAAAATTCTATCTGGTGCATTACCTTCGTCAGCAGCATCTGTCATCAATACAAATAATTTTGTACCATCAGGATTTATTTCAACGCCTTGGGCGCGATTATTCTTTTTAACTCCATCGTGAGCTCCAGCGTTGCTTCCGTTTTGTAAATCATCATGGTTGAGATCCACAGTATCATTTGCAAAAGTACATGTTGAAATATCAAAAGGTGAAGTTAAATCATATCTGTTAACCGCTTGCATATCTAAATTATTATTACCAGCATTACCAACTGTATGAAAAAAACTAAGTCCATTATCAGTAAATTCTAAATCAAATACTCTTCTAAAATTACCTCCTGAAGTACCATCATCTAATTCACATCTTTCACTATCACCAGCATAAGTTGCTGTTGAGATATCAAAAGCAATCGAAAGATTGTATTCGTCGATAAAACGAGGGTCACTACCCGAGTTATCTTGTTGTTGTTGATATAACACAAACATTTTCGTACCATCATGATTAAAGTCTACACCATTTATATTCTTGGATTCACCATCTCCAGCATCTTCTGCTACAGTTAAATTTTGAACTTCAGTAACCATACCCCCAAATGAGTTTGAAATTGGGAATATTATCAACAAAACAAAAACAATTTTCCT
>CAZBRW010000022.1:0-11548 GCA_964494555.1 uncultured Candidatus Pelagibacter sp.
GGATTTTTAGAGTGATTAAATCAGTGTTGATTACCAACATAAATTAAGTTTTTAGAAAAATTTTTTTCTATTTTTTTAAAATTGGCCATTTGAGGTATTTTTTAAGTTATTTTTTTTACAATCTCATAAATTGGCGGAGAGAGTGGGATTCGAACCCACGGTACCTGTGAGGGTACACACACTTTCCAAGCGTGCGCCTTAAACCGCTCGGCCATCTCTCCTTTTATTTTTTAGTTATAAATGCAATATCATTTCCTTTTTGACCCATATAAATTTCTATAGACTGAAAATTTTTTAAAAAATAATTTTTATCCTCCTCTTTTATATATTCTGAACTAAAATCTTTTTTATTTTTAATATCGTGAAGAATGGTTCGTAATGTAGGCTTTGAAAAATTTAATCTCATATCTTCTCTAGTATCCGGGAAATTCAATTCTTCTATAACAAATATCCCTTTAGAATTTAACTTTTTAAAACACATAAATAAAGTTATTATTTGGTCTTTTAAAATATGAGATGCATCGTCAATTATAATATCATATTGGGTTTCCTTATTTACAATTTTTATATTTATTGACTCTTCAGATCCACTATCAATGTAAAAATTTTTAATTCTTTTTGATTTATATCTTAATATATCTGGGAAAATGTCACCTGAAAAAATTAATGAATTTTTTAAATAAAAATAAAAAGCAGCCAAAGCATTTCCATTAAATGCCCCTAATTCCAAAATATTACATTTTTGATTAATATATTTTTTAAAATATTTTTCATAAAATTCAGAGTAACCATGACCAATAATTCTTTCTTTTTTTCTTTGTACTGGTTTAGGATATTGATCAAAAACATTTTTTGCTTTATCACTGCCAAAATATTCTAATAGCATATCAAGGTTAAATTCTTTAAAATTACTTTCATTTAAAAGATCTAAATTATTTACTTTTGAAATATAAAAAAGATTTAATAAATATGAAAATGGTAGAGATAAAAAAATATAGATTTTTAGAATAAACTTTGCCTTTTTTACCCTGTGCCTATAGTATATGTTGTAAAATGTAGTTAGTTTCATCAAATAAATATAGCTAATTTTATAAATGAATAATAAATATTATCAATAATGTCAGTAGTAATAATAACAGGATCATGCGGCTTAGTCGGCTCAGAAGCTTGTACTTTTTTAGCTAAAAGAGGTTTTAAAGTAGTAGGAATTGACAATAATTTAAGAAAAAGATTTTTTGGTAAAGAAGGTTCTACAAATTGGGTCAAGAAAAAACTTAAAATTCAGATAAATAAATATGAACACTACAATATCGATATTAGAAATTTAAGTTCGCTAGAAAAAATATTTATAAAATATAAAAAAAATATTAAATTAATTATCCATAGCGCTGCACAACCATCTCATGACTTTGCAAAGAATAATGCAAAGATTGATTTTGAAGTCAATGCTTTAGGTACTTTGAATCTTTTAAGACTTACTGAAAAATATTGCAGATATGCACCTTTCATTCATATGTCTACTAACAAAGTTTACGGGGATAATCCTAATAAATTAAAATTAAAAGAAAAAAAATCTAGATGGGACATTGATGATAAATTATATAAAAATGGAATAAATGAAAATTTTTCGATAGATAATTGCACCCACAGCTTTTTTGGTGTTTCAAAAATTTATTCAGATTTCATAGCACAAGAATATGGAAAAAATAATAAATTAAATACAGGAATTTTCAGAGCTGGATGTATAACTGGACCAAATCATTCTAGTGCAAAGCTTCATGGTTTTTTATCTTTTTTGGTTAAATCGTGTTTAAAAGAAAAATCTTACAACATAATTGGATATAAAGGAAAGCAAGTAAGAGATAATATACATAGTCTTGATCTAGTAAATTGTTTTTGGGAATTTTATAAAAAACCTAGGAAAGGTGAGATTTACAATATAGGAGGAGGAACTCACTCAAACTGCTCGATAATAGAGGCTATCAATATAGTTGAAAATATTACAAAATTAAAAATTAAAATAAAATATGAGAGAAAAAATCGAGTAGGTGACCATATCTGGTATGTATCGAATTTGGAAAAATTTAAAAAAGATTATCCTAAATGGAGGCAAAAATATAATTCATTTAAAATTATAAAAGAATTAATTGACTCTAATAAAAATTATTTCGATAAATCGAAAAACAACCAAGGACAATAACCAACTCTACAATATTTCTCAAACCAGAACGGTAAATATCTTTCTGTTAAAAAAGTATAAATTCTTTGTGTCCCATAGTCGTTTGTTTTTTTAAGACCAAAGACTTTTTCACAATTCTCAAGCCATGTGAACAGATTTAAATAGAATTTTGCCACTAATTCCTTATTGTTTGAAATATACATACAATTCGGACTTAAAAAAGTTTTGTGATTTATATAATTTTTAAAATCTACTTTATCTTTTTCAGGGAGTAAGTTGATTGCTATATCAAGATATTTATATCCATGAAACATTTCAAAATGCAACCTTATATTATGTTTATTTCCATTAAATAATATTGATGGATTTTTTATAAAAGATCTAAATGCTTTTTTTACAATTTTCGTTTTTTTTTGTTTTCTAAGATCTATTGGTTCGCATAGAATAACATCTAAGTCCTTCCAACTGTCATCTGGTTTAGTTATTATCATAGACTTGATTTCTTCAGGACTAAGATTATTTTTGTAAAATCCTTGTTGATTATTTGAGTTTTGAATTTGTTTAGAAAATTTATATTTTAAGAAAAATCTCCTATAATGACATATTCCAAACCAATCATTTATAGAAAAATCTTTTAATTTATTTTTCCATAACCAATAATGAAAAGTTATTTCACCATAATATGGATTTTTATGATTGATATTGTCACCATTTTTTTCATCTATAAAGTTTTGTGGATACAAGTTATTTCCTACACCGGCAGGAATTAAATTTAATTTTTCAATGAAATCTAAGTTTTTATGAGTTATACAATATAAGTACATATTTTTTAAATTTTTATAACTTATATTAAATTATAAAACTATGAATATTTTAATAACAGGGGGATGCGGATTTGTTGGTGCAAATTTATCGTTATATTTAAAAAACAAAAAGTTTAATGTTTACACACTTGATAACTTATCGAGAAAAGGGTCAAAATTTAATTATACACTTCTAAAAAAAAATAAAATTAAGAATTTTAAAATTGATATTGTTAACTATAAAAAATTAAAGGTTCTCAGAAAATTTGACCTTATTATTGATTGTTGTGCAGAAGCAGCTGTTGAAGTTTCCAGAAATAAGATAGATGAGGTGTTCAATACAAATTTAATAGGAACTTTTAATATTTTAAAAAAAGCAAAGAAAGACAAATCTAAATTAATATTTTTATCATCGAGTAGGGTAAATTCAATTGAAAGCATAAATAAAATTATAGGAAATAATTTTAATTTAAAAAAAAGCTTAAATATAAATAAACTTATTGATGATAAATTTGAAAATTCTAGACCAAAATCTTTATATGGTTTTACTAAACTTGCATCTGAGATGCTTATTGAGGAATTTAACTATGCTTTTGGATTAAAGTATATCATCAATAGATGTGGTGTAATATCTGGTCCTCTTCAATTTGGCAAGCAAGACCAGGGTTTTGTGAGCCTATGGACCATCCACCATATTATGAAAAAAAAATTACATTATATCGGTTATGGTGGTCATGGAAATCAGGTCAGAGATGTTCTTCATATAAATGATTTATGTGAATTAATTCATAAACAAATAAATATGATAAATATAATTTATAATAAACTATATACTGTAGGTGGATCTAAAATATCTTTTACATCGTTAAAAAGCTTAACTAAAATCTGTCAAAAGATAACTGGTAACAAAATTTTGATTCAAAAAAAAAAATCAACTTCTATATATGATATTCCATATTTTGTTACTGACAATAGTAAAGTTAGTAGAGCATACAACTGGAGGCCAAAAAGAAATGTAATTAAAATTGTTTATGATATTTCAAGTTGGATAAAAGATAATAAGAATTCACTTTACAAATACTTTTGAAAAATTAACTCAAAATAAAGTCATTTAGTTGATTTTTATTATCTAAAATAAACTTTGGATATGTGTTGTCTAAATCTATTTTAGTGTATTTATGTCCCCTATCAAATAAGTCAATTTTTTGATCTATTTTATGTTTTATTATACTTGGAGAAGAATATTGGTCTTTGCTGAACTCTGTATGGGCAAATGATTTTAGTTTTAGGGATATTTCGATTGGACTGAGCAAATTGTTGAAATGCCATCCAGCATTATTAAATACTTCTATATTTTTTTCTTTATCAATTCGTAAAAAATTATATTTCAAGTTTTTAGATTTAACTTTTTGTCTCATATAATCGATAGATTTTAAATTTTTTTTCTTACAAACTCTTGTTCCTTCCCACGGGGACTCATATTGATTGTATAAATTTAATTTATAATTAAAACATCTTTGTAAAAAAATTCCATATTTTTTAGTTAATTTAAATTGCCTTAATAATTTTGGATTTGGAATCTCATCTGGATCAGAGAACATCACATAGTCCTCATCATTTATAAAATTTAAATTTTTTAATAAAAAATCTCTTTGAATTGCTTGATTTTTCCATGCGGTATTACTCTTTGGAAAAGGTTCTTCAAGTAATAAATACTTTATTTTTTTTTGGTTATAATTTTTTTTAAAATCAAAATTTAATTTTTTTAAATTACCTCTATGATCGTATTTAGATTCACAAACAACAATTAAATCAACATGATCTTTTAAGATATTGTATCTTAAATCAAAAACAAAATTTTCTTGAAAAAAAGTAATACAATCAATTAATTTTGACATTTTAACCTTCAATCCACTTATTTAATATCGTAATATTATGTTCGGTATCATATCTGTTCATTGCTGGGTAAATAGGATCTTTTTTATTTTCAATTATACACTTACTAATTTTATCAATTTCATAAGAATACAAATTTTTTATTTCCATATTTGAATTATCATAATTGATACCATTAATTATTATTTTTGAAGGGTTGCAAGACCATGAATTTTCTATAAATATTTCACCTTTTGAGCCTGTAATCTTAGTAGATTGTCCTATGTTCTTTTTAAAAGAAGACATTATCTTGGAGGTAAAATTATTATCAAATTTAAGAACTGCATGTGCTTCAAGATCAACATCTGAGGAACCATAATCCTTTTCTATATTTTCAATTTTTAATTTTTCTAATTCTATATTTGATTTTAATTTAGCAATTATAATACTTAGCGAGCTTGGATAACATCCTATATCAAAAATACTTCCTCCACCCAAGTTTTTATTAAATAACCTTTTTTTTTTATTTATTTTATTCCATTTAAATCCAAGAAATTTTTTTTGAACAATATTAAAGCCAAATTTTGATTCCATTCCTTGTAGCTCGCCTATTGTATTTTCTTTTATAATATCAATTATTTTGAGTGTTTGTGGATTGTATAAATACATAAAAGCTTCAGCAAAAAATATATTAGAGTTTTTCAATTTTTCATTTACTTTTTTAATTTCATCTACACTTATAGTAGCTGGCTTTTCAACTAATATATTTTTCTTAGAGTCTATACATTTCATAATCCATTCAAAATGCAAACTGTGGGGAAGGGCAATATAAATTATATCAATTTCATCGCAACTTATAAGATCTTCATAATTTTGAAAACAATATTTATCAGAAATTTTATATGTTTCTTTGAATAAGTTTATTTTCTTTGAGTTTTTACTTGAAATACCTAGGAGTTGAGAATTTTCAATACCATCAAAAGCATTTGCAAATTTATTTGCAATATTACCTAAACCAATTATTCCCCATTTAATTTTTTTCATGCTAGTTTTTATTTATCTTTAAAACTCCTATAAATGCCTCTTGTGGGATTTCTACTTTTCCAAATTGCTTTGATTTAGCTTTACCTTTCTTTTGTTTTTCTAATAATTTTCTTTTTCTATCAAGGGCACCTCCTCCATGTATTTTAGTTAAAACATCTTTTTTATAACCTTTGATAGTTTCTCTGGCTATTATTTTTCCTCCAATAGCTGCCTGGATAGGTATCATGAAGTTATGCCTTGGAATTAAATCTTTAAGTTTTTCACACACATCTCTGCCAATTGATTGAGCAAAATTTTTATGTACCATCATCGCTAGAGCATCTACTGGTTCAGAATTGACCAGTATACCTAATTTGACTAAATCACCTTCCTTATGTCCAATTATTTCGTAGTCAAAACTTGCGTACCCACTTGTCATTGATTTCAATCTGTCATTAAAATCGAAAACAACTTCATTTAAGGGTATTTCATAGTTTATTACAGCTCTGTTTCCAGAATAACTTAAATTTGTTTGAATTCCTCTTTTATCTTGGCAAATTTTCATAATAGAACCTAAATATTGATCGGGCGTGATAATTGTTGCCTTTATCCAAGGTTCCTCAATAAATTTTATGAAATTTGGATCAGGTAAATTTGATGGATTCTGTAACTCTAAAATTTTACCATCATTTAAATATACCTTATAAACTACACCTGGGGTAGTTGTCAGAAGATTTATATCAAATTCTCTTTCTAATCTTTCTGTTATAATTTCAAGATGAAGCAATCCTAAAAAGCCACATCTAAATCCTAAACCAAGCGCTGAGGATGATTCAGCTTCATAAGAAAAACTTGCATCATTTAGTTGAAGTTTAGCTAAACCATCTTTTAATTTTTGATATTCGGAACTATCTACTGGAAATAATCCACAAAAAACTACTGGTTTACTAGGTTTAAAGCCAGGCAAAGCATTTTTTACAGGGTTTTGAAAATCACAAATTGTATCTCCCACTTTAGTTTCTGATAAATTTTTAATTCCTGTGATTATAAAGCCTATCTCTCCTGAATTAAGCTCATCTACATCATGAGGTTTTGGTGTGAAAACACCTACTTTTTCTACAACATACATTTCATCCGATGACATCATTTTTATTTCCATATTTTTTGTTATTTTTCCATCAATTACTCTTACTAAAATTACAACTCCCAAATAAGAGTCATACCAACTATCTACTAATAAACACTTTAGATTTTCATTTTTTTGACCGGTTGGAGCTGGAAGTTTTTCGATAATTTGTTCCAGAATCTCATCTATACCTTCTCCGGTTTTCCCTGAGCATGGGACAGACTCGGAAGTATCGATACCTATAACATCTTCAATTTGTTTTTTTGTTTTATCAACTTCTGAGGCTGGTAAATCTATTTTATTTAAAACAGGTATAATTTCATGATTTATATCTAAAGCTTGGTAAACATTTGCTAATGTTTGAGCTTCAACCCCTTGGGTGCTATCTACGATCAAAATAGAACCCTCGCAAGCGTATAGTGATCTACTTACTTCATAGCTAAAATCTACGTGTCCAGGAGTATCAATAATATTTAATATATATTTTTTTCCATTTTTTGCAGTGTAATTTAATTTTACAGTTTGAGCTTTTATTGTAATTCCTCTCTCTCTTTCAATATCCATAGAGTCAAGAACTTGTGCCTTCATCTCTCTTTCTGAAAGGCCTCCACATTTATGAATTATCCTGTCAGCTATTGTTGATTTACCGTGATCAATATGAGCAATTATTGCAAAATTTCTAATGTTATCGATTTTTGAACTCATTTTTAGGACCTAATTTTTGCCCCAGATTTTGTTTCTACAGTTGAAATTATTAGATTATTTATTTTTTCTAAATCACTTTCATTTAAAGTTTTATCTGAAGATTGAATAGTTACATTTAAAGCTACGGATTTTTTATTTGCTGGAATATTTTCACCTTCGTAAACATCAAATATTTTTACTGATTTAATTAACTCTTTATCTATAGAAGAAATTATTTCTATCAAGTCTTGTGCCTTGAAATTTTTATCAACAACAAAAGCAAAATCTCTCTCTGATTTTTGGTAATCTGAATACCTAAAGTTTGGTTTTTGATCTTTAAGTTTAATTTTTTTATCTTTTAAATGATCCAAGTAAATCTCAAAACTTACTAAAGCTTCTGTTTTAATATCTAATTTTTTAACTATGTTAGGATGTATCTCTCCAAAGTATGCAACTGGGTCAATATCATCTTTATCTAAGTATAACGATCCTGACTTTCCTGGATGATAATAATTTGGTGATTTATCTCTTATAAAGAAACTGTGCTTGTCGTAGCCAGATTCCATCAATGTTTGGAAAACATCTTTTTTTGCGTCAAAAACGTCAACATTTCTCTCTTTTTCGTTCCAATTAAGTCTAAAGTTTTTTCCAGATTTTATCGCACCAACTACTGTTAGTTGCTCACCAGGCTGGTTGCCTATAAAAATTGGTCCAATTTCAAACAATGAGACATCTTTAAAACCTCTATCTAAATTTTTCCTAAGATAAAACATGAGATTAGGGAATATAGAGTTTCTTAAAACATCTAAATCTGAGCTAATTGGATTAACTATTTTTAATTCTTTATAATCTTCTTTAAAAAGTTCGTTTATTTTTGAATCTGTAAATGACCAAGTAACAGTTTCATAATATCCTTTTGATGCTACGGATCGCTGGATAAAATGAAAGAGCTTTTGTTGCTTATTTAAAGTATCCTTAATCCTAGTTTTTTCTGGTTCTAGTGTCTCAATATTATTGTATCCTTTTATTCTTACTATTTCCTCGACAATATCAATTGGCTGGGTTACGTCGGGTCTCCAAGAAGGAACCTTTAATTCTAATTCTGATTTTTTCTTAGATATTTCAAAACCTAGATCGCCTAAAATTTTTATCATCTCTTTATCTCTAACTTTAAAACCAGCTATTTTCTCAAGCATTGAAATTTTAAATTTTATTTTATTGTTTTTATTTATTTGAGTTTTTTGAATATCGAATTTGCTAATTGTTCCTCCACAAATTTCTTTTATCAATTTTGCAGCCTCCTTAAGTCCTAATTCAATAGAATTTGGATCTACCCCTCTTTCAAATCTAAATTTAGCATCAGTATCAATATTTAATTTTTTTGAAGTTTTCCTTATAGATTTTGGCAAAAAATATGCAGATTCTAACAAAATATTTTTTGTATTGAATTCAGTCCCAGATCGTGTCCCTCCAATTATTCCTCCTAAGCCCAAAACGCCAGACTTGTCAGAGATAACACACATATTATTATCTAATTTATATTCTTTGTTATCAAGTGCTTTAAAAATTTCATTTTTTTTTGAATTTCTTACTATAATTTCTTTATCAATTTTATCTGCATCATAAGCATGAAGAGGTCTATTTAGGTTTAACATCACAAAGTTTGTTATATCTACAATTGCTGATATTGATTTTTGACCTAAAGACTCGATTTTATCTTTTAACCATTTTGGACTTTCTTTATTCGTGACACCTTTAATTAAACAGCTGCCGAATAGAGTGCAGCCTTGATTTTTGTCTTTTGTGATTGAAACATTTATATTTTGAGATCCATTCTTTTTAATATTTTTGTTTGAAATATTTTTCAATTTTCCAGCTCCAGCTGCTGCAAGATCTCTTGCTATACCTCTTACTCCTAAGCAATCAGGTCTGTTAGGAGTTATTGACAGGTCTATTACTTTTTCAGTTCCATTATTAAAAAAATTTTTCCCTACTTTGTCAGAGTACTTAATTGAAGATAGTTCAGTTATTCCCTCACTTTCATTAGATAAATTTAGCTCAGCTTCAGAACAAAGCATTCCATAAGATGTAACACCTCTTATCTTGCTAATTGTTAGTTTAATTTTGCTTTTTGGTATTATTGACCCAGGTCCAGCGTAAACCGTATAAAGATTTTTTTTTGCATTTGGCGCACCACACACAACTTTAATAGTATTTTGTTCTCCTATGTCGACATCACAAACTCTTAATCTATCTGCATTTGGGTGCTGTTCTGCATTTACAATTTTTGCTACTTTAAAATTGTCTAACTCTGAACTAACTTTTTCAAAACTTTCGACTTCGAGTCCAACGTCTGTTAATTTTTCAATTATCTCATTATCTTTAAACTTAGTATCGAGATGTTCCTTTAACCACCCTATTGTGAACTTCATCTGCTAAGACCTCTGTAATTAGACGGAACATCTAATGGGTCAAAACCAAAATGATTGAGCCATCTATAATCAGTTTCAAAAAATGCTCTAAGGTCATTTATCCCATATTTCAGCATTCCGAGTCTATCTATCCCAATACCAAAAGCATAACCTTGATATTTGTCTGGATTTAAATTTACATTTTTAAGAACATTTGGATGTACCATTCCGCAACCAAGAATTTCTAACCACTTATCACCTTCTCCAATTAGTATTTTGCCATCTTTTAACTCGTAACCAATATCTACTTCAGCTGACGGTTCTGTGAAAGGAAAGTGACTTGGTCTAAATCTCATTTTAATTTTATCTACTTCAAAAAATGATTTTATAAAGTAGTTCAAACAACCTTTTAAATGCCCCATATTAATATCTTTATCAATGTGAAGTCCTTCAACCTGATGAAACATAGGAGAGTGGGTTTGGTCACTATCTGATCTATAAGTTCTTCCAGGTGCAATAATTTTGAATGGAGGTTTTCCTTTTAACATAGTTCTTACTTGCACTGGAGAAGTATGAGTTCTTAATAGTAATTCTTTATTGTCATCTAAATAAAAAGTATCATGCATATCTCTTGCTGGATGATTATCTGGTGTATTTAAAGCAGAAAAATTATAATACTCATTCTCAACATCTGGTCCTTCTTCTACACTAAAACCAATTTCAGAAAATATTGATGATATTTCATCAATTACTTGAGAAACTGGATGTATTTTTCCTCGACTAATATTTCGCTCGGGTAAAGTTACATCCACTTTTTCATTCACAAGTTTAGAGTTAATTTCTTTAGTTTCTATTTCTTGAATTTTTATATTTATTGTATTTTGAAGTTCTTCTTTTGCCGAATTTAAATCTGATGCAAATTTTTTTCTTTCACCTACAGCTAATGAACCTAGTTTTTTAAATGAATTTGAAATTTGACCGTTTTTACCAAATAACTCTGCTTTTATCTTATTTATGTCGTCGATATTTAAATCACTTTTTAACTTGTCTAAATACCCCTCTTTAATTTTTTTAATATCGGACATATTCGTAGATTATTTCTTAACTTAGGAAAAACAATAGAGAAGTTAATTAAGTGCTGCTTGTGCTTTTTTTACTATTGTTTTAAATGCTTCTGGATTATCATATGCTATTTCAGCGAGAATTTTTCTATCCATTTTAATTCCTGATTTATTTAATCCGTTTATAAACTTTGAATAAGTTAAACCTTCTGCTCTTACACCTGCGTTAATTCTTTGAATCCATAAAGATTTAAAAGTTCTTTTCTTATTTCTTCTGTCTCTGTAAGCATACTGCATGGCTTTTTCCATTGCCTGCCTTGCTACTCTTATCGTATTTTTTCTTCTTCCCCATTGACCTTTTACAGCTTTTAAAACTTTTTTATGTT
>CAZBRW010000023.1:0-11149 GCA_964494555.1 uncultured Candidatus Pelagibacter sp.
ATGAAAGCTTATTGGGTATGTATATACGAAAAAATTGATAATTTGGAAAAACTAAAAGAGTATGCTGTTAAAGCTAAGCCAGCTGTAAAAAAATATTCTGGAAAATTTTTAGCTAGAGGTGGAAAAAATAGAACAAATGAAGGAATTGACTCTCCACGAACTGTTGTTATTGAATTTCCTGATTATAATGCTGCTACTGATTGTTATGACTCTAAGGAGTATCAGGAAGCACACAATATCCTTCACGGTTATGTTACAAGACATCATCAGATAGTCGAGAGTATTAATATTGAATAGTATCATCATCTATAGATCTCCATAAATACCACGTTGCTACTGAACAATAAGGAGAGAATCTATTTCTTAGTTCACTAACAAATCTTTCAGGAGGCAAATATTTTTTTTTATAATTTTTTGAAATTGATCTTAATAGACCTATATCCTGAATTGGCCAAATGTTAGGTCGATTAAAAGTAAAAAGTAATATCATTTCAGCAGACCACCGTCCTATCTGTCTTAAATTTGAAAGATAAATTATAGCTTCTTCATCTTCCATTTTTGGAATTAGATTTGGGTTAAATGATTTATCTAAAAAACTTTTAGCTAGGCTTTTAATACCTTTTACTTTTTGTCTACTCAATCCACATCTTTTTAATTTTGTAGTATTTATTTTATTAACAATTTTAGGTTTTATTTTTCCTTTACATGCTATTTTGAATTTAGAAAATACCGAGTTTGCTGCCGCAACGCTTATTTGTTGACCAATTATACTGCTACAAAGTGAAAAAAAAATATCTCCTCTTGTTATAAGTGTCTTATCTTTATATCTTTTAATTAAAATACTCATTGTTTTATCTTTTTTTGATAGATATTTTTTTGCGTTATTCCAATATTTTGGTTTTTTATTCATGTCTAGGAATTGATAAATCTTTTTTATGATATATTTCTCTTCTAAATATAATTACTGAAGACGTAATAACTAGTAAAGCTCCTAATAATGTTTTTGTTGTTGGTATTTCGTTCCAAATTATATATCCAAAAAAAATTGCAAATATAAGTGATAAATATTTTAAAGGCGTAACAAGAGAAACTTCAGAAAACTTATATGACTGTGTGAGTAATAAATTTGCAACTCCACCCAACAATCCTAAGGAGGAAAGTAAAAAAAAGTCTTTTGTGCTAGGCATCACCCATCCAAGTGGAATTGTAAAAAAACTCACAAACATAATCACAAAAGAAAAGTAAAACGATATAAGCCAAACAGGTTCGGTACTTGATAGCTTTCTAATAGTTATGGCAACATACGAAAGACCAACACAAAAAATAATTGGATAAATATAATTAAAGTTCAACTCACTAAAACCAGGCTCTGTAATAACTACAATCCCAATAAATCCAATGATCACTGCCAACCATCTAAAAGTTCCTACATTCTCCCTTAAAAAAAATACTGACATCATTGTCGTGAAAATAGGAGCTGCAAAAGCAATACTTGTTACTGTAGCCAAAGGTAGTGACCGTAAAGCAATGAAAATAGCAATCAAAGCAATTAGTCCTGCAAAACATCTTTGGAAGTGTAAATTTACTTTAGAGGTTTTATAAAACGTGTAAAGTTTATTTTTTGGAATTAGAAAAAAAATTGGTATTAATCCAAAAAAACCTCTAAAAAATAATACCTCGCCAATTGGGTATGATTCTGCAGACCATTTTACTACCAAATCCATTAAGGAAAATGCGCAAATTGAGAGAAACATGCATAAAAAGCCCAATTGATTTTTTGAAAGCATAAGATTAACTTAGATTAATTAGAACAATAATCAATGGCATCTGTTAAATAATATTTATGAAATCATCAACCAAAATTTTAACAATAATTATAATTTTTTTTGTTATAATAGCAGGTGTAATAATTGGCCGAACTATGATTGGAATGCACTTCCAAAAAAAATTTTCAAAAAGGCCGCCACCAGGAATAATAGTAACTGAAGTTATTGAAAATGAATTTTCTGAAAAAATTGAGAGCTATGGAACTGCAGTTTCAAAAAAAACCGAAACATTTAGAATTAAAAAAAATCAATTACTTTCAGAATTAGATCTTAAAGACTATGTAAAAAAGGGTGATTTAATTGTTAAACTAAAAGATGGAAATATTATTGCTCCTTTTGATGGAACACTTGGATATAGAGGTCTTACAGAAGATGTTCTTGGAACAGACAAATCAATAATAATTACATTAGATGATAGCTCATCTATTTACTCGGACTTAAAGATTCCAGAAATTTTTGCATCGTTTGTAAAAAAAGGTCTTCCAGTAGAAGCAAGATTTTCTGGCTACGAAAAAAGAATTTATAAAGGAAAAATTGATTCTGTTTCTAGTAGAATTAATGCTGAAACAAGAAGCTTATTAACAAGAATTAAAATAAATAATGAAAATTTTGAGTTAATACCTGGATCTCTATTAGAGGTTACAGTAAACTTCAATATAAGAAACTCTTTAGGTGTTCCAGATACAAGTATAATTCTAGAGGGTGATAAAGCTTATGTTTATAAAGTATCAGATAAAAATATAACTAATAAGTCAGAAATAGAAATCGGGTTAAGAGATAGTGGTTATGTAGAAGTTCTATCTGGACTGAATGAAGGCGATATTATTGTAGCAGAAGGTTTGAAAAAAGTACGACCTAAGGGAAAAATAAAACCAATTAAAAAATAAATGTATTTAACTGAAGTAAGTATTAGAAGACCAGTAGTAGCATGGGTAATGTCACTAGTACTAATAGTTTTTGGAATTTTTGTTTTTACTGAATTGCCTGTTAGAGAATTGCCAGATGGTCTCCAACCCCCGGTTGTTCAGATTAAAGTAGATTATAAATCTGCATCTGCTGATATTATTGATCAAGAAGTAACACAGCTATTAGAAGATGTTATCGGAGGTGCGGAAGGTATAAAAAATATTGACTCAAGTTCTGAGAATGGAAGCAGCACCATTAATGTAGAATTTAATACCGATATAGATTTAGATAATGCTGCCAATGACATTCGTGAGAGAGTGGCAAGAGTTGTAGACAATCTTCCAAGCGAAGCTGATGCTCCACAAATATTAAAACAAGCAGCTGGATTTTCGACCACTATGTGGTTGGCTTTAAGCTCATCAAGTTGGTCTGATCTGGAATTAGGTGACTATGCAGAAAGATATTTAGTTGACCAATTTTCAAGCGTAAAAAATGTAGGAAGAATAAGAACGGGTGGTTTAAGAGACCTAAGTGTAAGAGTATGGATAGATCCAATTAGATTAGCTGCAAATAACCTCACAATTCAAGAGGTTGAAAGATCATTAAGAAACGAAAATGTAAACCTTCCAGCAGGAACTCTTGAAGCTAACAATATAGATTTAACTTTAAACTTAGACAAATCTTACGATGAAATAAGTAAATTAAAAGAACTACCAATTAAAAAAATTAATAATTATATTGTAAGGCTATCAGATATTGCGGATATTGGGTACGGACCAGTTTCAGAAAAAACCCTCTTTAAAGCACAAATGAGAAATTCATTAGATTTAAAAACAGTTGGTATTGGTATTTATGCAAAAAGCGGCTCGTCAACCGTGGAGCTTTCTAATGAAATAAAAAAAAAGATAAAAGAGGTTAGAAAATCACTACCTGGAGATCTAAAGTTAGAAATAGCCTTTAATAGAGCAACTTATGTTGGGACAGCAATTAACGAGGTATATAAAACCTTGGTAATAGCTTTCATTCTAGTTGTAATAATAATTTACTTATTTTTAGGCAATCTAAAAGCAGTAATTGTGCCAGCAGTTGCACTACCCGTTAGCCTTATTGCATCTTTTTTAGGAATATATCTTTTTGGATTATCAATTAATATATTTGTGTTGCTGAGTTTTATTCTTGCAATAGGCATTATTACAGATGACTCGGTTATAATGACTGATGCAATATATAGAAGAATTGAAAATGGAGAAACTTCTTTAGTGGCTGCATTTAAGGGTTCAAAACAAATTACATTTGCGATCATAGCAACAACTTTAATTCTTATTGCAGTTTTTTTGCCACTTATATTTATTGATGGAATAGCGGGAACTCTATTTAGAGAAACAGCCATAGCTTTGTCTTTTTCAATAGTAGTATCCTCTTTTGTTGCCCTTACTTTGTCTCCTATGCTTGGAAGTAAATTTTTAACTAAAAAATCTAGAAAAAATTTTATCGTGACAAAATTTGGTAATTTTTTTAAATCATTTTCAAACCTTTATTTAGATACTCTTTCATATTGGTTAAATAAAAAAAAAATAATTATTTCATTTATAATTTTAATTATTGTAAGTTCTGCAGCCTTATATAGTTTTGCTAAAAAAGAGCTTTTACCCAAAGAAGATAGGGGAGTTTATATAATTATTGGAAATACAGATGAAGGAAGTTCATTTGAATATACTGAAAAAAGAGCAGAGGAAATTGAAAAAAGATTAATACCTTTATTGCAGGCAGAAGGAAGTCCTTACAAGAGACTAATTATGAGGGTTCCTGGTTTTGGTACTAACAAAAATTCATTTAACAGTTTTATAATAATTGCTCTACTAGACCATTGGAAAAATAGAAAACAAAATTCTTTGACGGTTATGAGACAAGCAATAGGAAAGATAGTTACAGTACCAGAAACTGTTGCATTTCCTATTCAACCACAATCGATTAGAGTTTCTAACTACAGAAAACCTGTTCAAATGGTAATTTATGGAAATAGTTATGATGAATTAGAAGCTATTCAAAAAGATATTATTAATGAATTAAGGAAAAATAAAAACTTATCTAGACTGGAATCTGATTATTCAAAAGATAAGCCTGAGATTAGTTTGTCTATAAATAAAAATAGAGCAAAAGATTTAGGAGTATCTGCTGATAATATCGGTAAAACTCTAGAAACACTTTATGGTGGAAAAACTGTAACAAAATTTAGTAAGCTTGGAAAAGAGTATCCAATAATACTTCAGCAATATTTAGAAAATAGAAGAAGTAAAGAAGGATTATCAAAGATTTTTGTAAGATCAGATACCTCTGGTGAGTTAATCTCTTTAGCAAATTTAGTTCAATTCAAAGAGGAAGGAACTGCAAAAAAACTTAAAAGATATAATAGACAAAGAGCTGTAACGATATCTGCAAATATATCAGAAAACTATACTCTTGCTGAAGCAATTAAATATTTGGAAAATACAATCTCAAACATACAACCAGATAGACAAATTACATGGAAGGGAAAATCTGAAGAGCTAAAGGAAACCAGCAATGAGCTTTATATTATATTTGGACTTGCATTGCTTACAGCTTACTTGGTAATGGCAGCTACTTTTAATTCTTTTGTTCATCCATTTATAATTATATTAACAGTTCCATTAGCACTGTTTGGTGGTTTGGTATTTATTTTATTTTTAAACTCGTCTATCAATATTTTTTCTCAAATAGCTCTTGTAATACTAATAGGTATATCCACAAAAAATAGTATCTTAATTGTTGATTATATAAACCAACTAAGAGCAGCAGGAAAAAATATTGAAAGTTCTGTTAAAGAGGCATGTTCTTTAAGGTTTAGACCAATAATGATGACCTCAATAAGCACAATGATAGCAATGATACCCTTAGTTATTGGAAATATTGGGCCTGGTGCAGGTGAGGGTTCTAGATTAGCAGTTGGCGCAACAATTCTTGGGGGTATGATAATTTCCACATTTTTTACACTTTATGTGACGCCTACGATGTACTTAGCTCTTGCAAAAAACACAAAAAGAATTGATGCAGTTGATATAGAACTAAAAAAACAATTACGCTAATAAATAATATATTTCTTTCTATTTAAAAATTTCCTGCAGTTATCAAGCTGGGCTTGATATTTTTTTGATTGTTTTTCAACTTTTTTTGCTAGCAGTATTACTTTTTGTTTTTTTTTATAATTTTTATAGTTTCCCCATCCCTCGTGATAAGCAATATACTGCCTAAAGGCATCTTTTTTGGAAATTTTTAGTATTTTTTCTGTTTTATTTGTATACCACCCAATAAAATCTACACTATCCTTAAATCTTATCCTTGTTGCTAAAGGATTGTTGGTTTCCTGCTTGTATTGTTTCCAAGTTCCTTTTACAGCCTGTGAATAGCCAAATGAGCTTGATGGTCTTTTGTAAGGTACAACTTTAAATATTTTTTTTCTAGCAGGCTTTGCTAGCCAATCAAAATCGGACTCCATTTTAATAATAGCTAACTGAATATAAATGGGTGTTCCCCACTTTTGCTCTGTTTTCTTTGCGTGCTTATACCAAAGATATCTTTCAGAAAAAATTGAACATCCATCGGCAGTATTTTTTGGGATTGAGGAACAAGATGATAGTAAAAAAAATATAATAATAGTTATAAATTTATTTACTTGAATCACTCACAATTTATACATCAATTTATTTAAAATTTCTTCTCCATTCTTCTGGTCTTGAAAAAGTACCTTCCCATAATCCAAGTTTATTATTTTTTGCATACTGCTCATCAAGTAAATATTTTTTTGAATACTTTTTATATGCTACTGCATATCCATTTTTTACTAACCATCTACTTATGTCTTCTTTTCCTAAATAACATATTCCTAGATATCTTTTATATCTATCTTTTTTGTTTACAACACATCTAATCTTTCTATCTTTGATTTTATTTTTTAGTTTTAAAGTCGATACTTTTCCACATTCATAATTTTTTTTAAAATTAAATATAAAAAATTTAAGATAATTTTTTTTACAAATTTGTTTTTTTTCTGGAGCATCAATACCAAAAAATCTAATTTTGTTCTTATTGATAACTATAGTATCACCATCAGTAATTTTTGCTTTTCCAGAGATAATTTTTTCATCTGCAAATATTATAGTGGTGAATAAAAAAAAAAATAAACTAAATAAATTCAGATTTAGCTTTTTCATTAAGCTCATCCATTTTTTTTCTAATTTCTTCGTCTGAAATATTGTGATCTTTTAAATCATCTTTTACTTTTCTAAAAACATCTTCGTCTCCAGCTTCAGCAAAATCTGATTTAATTACTGATTGTATGTACTCTTTTTCCTTTTCAGAATTGTAGCCTAAAATTTTTGAAGCCCATTCACCAATATACTTATTTTTTCGAGCGCTTACTTTAAATTTAAGCTCTTCGTCATGTGCAAACTTATTTTCAAAGCTTTTTTTTCTATCTTCAAAAGTATTCATTTTTTTTAAAATAATTAAAAATCCAAAATATAAAAATTGATGTTAAAACACCTAATACATTACCAAATAAGTCCCCATATTGAAATGACCTGTTTGGTATCACCATGTGTAAAACTTCTAGAATTATAGAGCTAAATATTAAATAATTTAGAATGATTATCTTGCTCGATTTATAATATACGGCTAATGCTAAAATAGACAATAATAAGTACGCATAAAAATGATTTGAGGAAATTGACATAAAGTCCTGTGTTAATTGGGGTTGTTTATAAATTTTACCATAAAATAAATAGCCCAAAATACTTCCTGGATATATATACAAGATAACGAAGGAAATATTAAAAATGTTAAATAATATTTTTGTCTTTTGCATAATTATCTTATAATTAAAATTTATTAATGAGTCATTTAATTTTAGTAAGACACGGACAAAGTGAATGGAATTTACAAAATAAATTTACTGGCTGGGTCGATGTTGATCTAACGCCAAAAGGCAAACTTGAAGCTTGTAAGGCTGGAGAATTAATAAAAGACCTAAACTTGGATATAAAATATTTTTATACCTCTTATCAAAAGAGAGCCATAGAGACTTTAAAACTTATACTTAATACTTGTCGTATTAAAAATGACAAAGTTACAAAAGCTTGGGAATTAAACGAGAGACATTATGGTTCATTAACAGGATTAAACAAAATTGAAATGAAAGAGACTTATGGAGAGAAAAAAATTCATGAATTTAGAAGATCTTGGAATATTAGGCCTGAGCCTTTAAGTAAAAATAGCCCGTATCATCCTGAAAATATAAATACTTATAGTGATATGCCTAAAGATAAGATTCCAAACACTGAATCATTGGAAGATACATTTAATAGAGTAATACCATATTATAAAAAAAATATTTTACCAATTTTAGATAATAATATTTTAATTGCAGCACACGGAAATTCTATAAGAGCTCTCTGTAAATATTTATTTGAATTAGATAATTTAAAAATTGCTGAATTGGAAATACCTACAGGTAATCCTTTATTATTACTTTTAGACAGAGAAAAAAAATTAAAAAGCGCTCAGTATCTTGACAAAAGTAGAGCTAAGGATTTATTGGTTTTTTGATTAACTCATTATAGATTTTAAGATCTGTTAAGTGAGTAAAATTTTCTAAAGATTCAAATCCATATAATTTATTTTTAATAATTTGAGTGTCCCAAATTTTAGAGATTGAAAAAATTTTCTTTTCTATGCCATTGAATAATCTTTTATTTATTATTTGGCATCCTGTATAAATATAATCACAATTTTTTTCTTTAAATAAATTATTTTTACGTAATTCAAAATCTCCTTTAAATCGTTTATCAAAACTTTTTGATTTATCAACTACCATCAATAAATTTTCGATTTTTTTTGAAAAATAGAAATCAATCATCTGATTAATAGTTTTTATATAATTAATATTCCAAAGTGTATCAGGATTAAAAACAATAAAGTCATTATCGGGTGATGAGTTCATAAGATTTAAAATACCACCGCCTGTATCTAAAATATTTCTTCCATCTTTAATTATTTCTATATTTGGCTTTAAAGGATGACTTAAAATAAAATCTTCAATTTTATGTTCTAAATAAAATGTATTAATTTTAATATTTTTAATATTTAAATTTTTAATTAAATATAAAGTTTTCTCAAGTAATTCATAATTATCAATTTTAATTAAAGGTTTTGGGGTATCAAGTGTAATAGGATTTAACCTTTTTCCAAAACCTGCACATAAAATTAAAGCAGTGTTGATATTCATTTATTAATTTTTTATCTTTTTTTTAAAAAATACTTATCTAAAATAGTTTTTAGTTCCACTAAATTTTTATTTTTTTTAATTCTATATTCTATCAAGTTCCATGCATAAGGTATTAATTTTAAATAATTTTTTTTTTTATCTCTTGAATATAATCTTTGAAAAATACCAATAATCTTTAGATTTCTTAAAACTGACAATATTTCAAAATCATTTTTAAAATTTTCAAAATTTTTATATTTATTTACTTTCATAAACTTTTGAAAAATTATTTCTTTGTCTTTATTTGAAGTTTTAAGTCTAACATCATCTATCAAAGATGCTAAATCATAACTGATATTGCCATAAAGAGCATCTTGAGTATCTATTATGTAGATATCTTTATTGTGTTCCATCAAATTAGATACGTGAAAGTCTCTATGGACAAAAATTTTTTCTCTACATTTTAATTTATTTAATAATTTTTGAATAATAACCGTTAATTTGCTATTTAATTCTCTTCTTTTATTTTTATTAATTACTTCTGGGATATACCAATCTAAAAATAATTTTGATTCATTAAATAATATTTTATTTGAATATATAGGTATATTGTAATTCAAATTTTGAAAAGTTTTGATTTTTTTTTTTTTGATTTTTTGAAGTTTCTTTAATAAAAAAATAATTTTATAATAATAGTTAACTTTATTTACATTTTTTTTTTTTAAAATATTATAGATAGTATGGTTGCCTAAATCTTCAATCTCAATGTAATTTTCATGATAATTGTGACTAAGAAGTTTAGGTGCTTTAATTTTTTTTTTTAATAAAAGACCGTTAATGGCCGAATAAATAACTAAATTTTTTTTTTTCTGCTTTTCTGCATATACAACAATTGAATTCTTTTTAGATTTTTTTCTGTAAAATTCTCTAAATGAGGCATCTCCCGAAAGTTTTGTTAATTCATCTAAGTTCATTTATTTTATATTTGGAATTATTTTTAATTGTTATAGATCTTTTTTTAAAATTCTTTTCATAACTAAAAAAAAGTTTAATCACGTTTTTTGGCTTTTTTGCTATTAGTTCTGGCCACTCTATTAGCGATAAAGAATCTTTATAATTTTCTAAAAGTCCTATGTTTTTTAATTCTTTTTTATCTTTAATTCTATATAGATCGTAGTGTAATATCTTGGTATTTCCAACCTTGTATTCATTGATTATACTAAAAGTTGGACTTGTAACTTCAGTTAATTTTGATCGATTGGTTTTCTGTAGGTTATTAATTAAGTATTTAATAAAAGTAGTTTTTCCAACTCCAATATCACCATAAAAAAATAAAACATCACCTTCTTTAATTATTTTGGAAATTTTCTTAGCAATTTTAGCTGTCTCAGTCTCTTTTGAAATATCAAATTTGCTACTATTAGTAGCGGTATGCATCTGGTTTGTAAGGTCCTTCAGGTTTAACACTAATATAGTCAGCTTGATCTTTAGACATCTCAGTTAATTTTGCACCTACTTTCTCTAAATGTAATCTTGCAACCTTCTCATCAAGATGCTTGGGTAAAACATAAACTTTATTTTCGTACTTATCTGAATTGTTCCATAATTCTAATTGAGCAGTAACTTGATTTGTAAATGAAGCGCTCATCACAAAACTTGGATGACCTGTTGCACAACCAAGGTTTACTAGTCTTCCTTCAGCTAATAATATTATTCTTTTATTGCTAGGAAGTGTTATTTCATGAACTTGTGGTTTTATTTCATCCCATTTATAATTTTTTAACGCTTCAACTTGAATTTCATTATCAAAGTGTCCAATATTACATAATATAGCTCTATCTTTCATATCTCGCATATGATCTGCTGTAACAATATCTTTATTTCCAGTTGCAGTAACAACTATGTCTGCATGTTTAATCATATCGTTCATTAAAACCACTTCATAACCTTCCATCGCTGCTTGTAGAGCGCATATTGGATCAGTTTCTGTAACCATAACTCTTGCACCACTTTGTCTAAGTGAAGCGGCGCTGCCTTTTCCTACATCGCCAAAACCCGCAACAATTGCTACTTTACCCGACATCATTACATCAGTAGCTCTTTTAATTCCATCAACTAGACTTTCTCTGCATCCGTA
>CAZBRW010000024.1:0-10719 GCA_964494555.1 uncultured Candidatus Pelagibacter sp.
AAAACAATGAGTGAACATATTGATGTTGATGTTTCTAAAATTTTATCTCGACAGATGAATTTAGATCAAGCAGGAGATGAATTAATCAAGTCTACAATAAGAGTTGCTAACGGTAGATTAACTTGTGCTGAAGCTTTGGGTCATAAAGAATTTGTTATGACTAAACTTTATAGAAGCGCTTAAAATATTTTAAGTTGAAATTGAAATTTCCTATAAATTTAATTCCAGGAATAATTTTAGCTTTTGTATTATATTCCTTTTCAGAGGGTATAAACAATTTTATTGCCATTGCAATTTTTGGATATACTAAAAGTCCGATATCTACTGCAATGTTTGCTATTATAATAGGCTTAACATTAAGTAATATTTTTAAAATTAGAGAAGGTTTTTTAATTGGATTAGATTTTACTCAAAAATATATTTTAAAATTGGGAATCATATGTTTGGGCATCCAATTAAAACCTTTTGAGTTCTTGAAATTTGGCACAATTGCGATTCCACTTATAATTATATGTATTATTAGTGTTTTGGTTGTCATTAAGTTACTTATTAAAAAATTAAAAATTTCAAGACGAATGTCATATTTAATTGCGATCGGAAGTACAGTTTGTGGAACAACAGCAATAATGGCAACAGGACCAATAATAAAAGCAAAAAAAAGTGAAATTGCATACGCTGTAGCAAATATGACGGTATTTGGAATTATAGCTATGCTTTTTTATCCTTATTTTGCTAATTACTATTTTGATGGTGATCCATTGTTTTCAGGGTTATTTTTAGGGACATCTATTCATGAAACTGCACAGGTAGCAGCTGCTGGATTAATATATGACCAACAATTTAATAGTCCAGAGACTTTAAATATATCTACAGTTACAAAATTAATTAGAAATACTTTTTTAGTAATTATGATACCTTTGTTTGCATATTTATATAATCGAGGACAAAATCAATCTAAAAATTACTCAATAATCAGTATTTTTCCATATTTTGTATTAGGTTTCATTGCCTTTGTTGTTATGAGAAACGTGGGAGATTATATTTTTTTAAATTCAGGAAATTTAAATGAAGATTTATGGATAAGCTTAGTAGATAAAACTAAATTCGCTGCAAAGGTGTTTTTGACTATGGCTATGGGAGCTATTGGATTATCTACAAATTTGAAAGATTTAAAATCTATGGGTTATAAACCATTTATAGTTGGTTTTATTTCTCTATTAACAGTTGGAATTGTAAGTTTAAGTACTATAGAATTTTTTGGTATTTTATTATTAAGTTAAGCTGATTTTTTTTTTTTATCTCGATAATCGCTAAATAATTTTCTTACAAATGCAGCTAATATGGCTAAAGTAACTGCTAGAATTATTGACAACACACCATAAACAACTGGGAAGTCATTAGACATATTTGAAATAAATTGTGAGAAACCAGTCAATTCAGGTTTTTCTAATAATAGTTTAGCTACTTCAGGCTCAGATTCTCTAAAAAAACTTTCATATGCCATTGCAATACCCACAAGTAATAAAAGTATCGCTAAAATTGTTTTAAATTGAGAGCTATCAACTTTTTCGCCTAGTTTCTGACCCACCTGAACACCTAAGATTGATCCTAAAATTAGAACAATTACTAAAATTAAGTCTATTGAACCATAATTAAATGCATGAAGTATTGTTACAATAGCACTTACAAAAATTGTAACAAATAAAGATGTTCCAGGTACTAGTTTTGTTGGCATGCCGATTATATAAATCATTGCTGGTACTAAAATAAAAGCACCACCGATTCCCATTATTGCTGCAATGAAACCAACTATTAAACCTATGATTATTGGGGTAAATGCACTTTCATAAACTTTAGATTTTTTAAATCTCATTCTCATTGGTAATCCATGGATCCAATAATGAACGTGTAGTTTTTTTTTTAGAACTATTTTTTTTCTTGCTCTATCAATTTCGGTAACTCCTTGTACTAGCATGAATGTACCAATAATTGCTAAAATATACATGTACGAAAGAGCAATAACTATATTTATTTTGCCAATATCTTTAAAGTATGTAAATGTTAAAATTCCTAGTATTGTTCCACATGCACCACCTATTACAATCATAAATCCCATCTTGTAATCTAAAGTTCCCTTATACCAATGAGTTGTTGAACCTGACACTGAGGTTCCTAATATGTTATTAGCTTCGTTTGCAACAGCATAAGAGGGAGGAATTCCTAAAAAAATTAAAAAAGGTGTCATTAAAAAACCTCCACCCACACCAAATAAACCTGACAAAACACCTACTACTAAGCTTAATATAAAAATAACAGGGAGACTTACATACACTTCTGCTATAGGAAGAAAAAATTCCATTACTAGTAATTATTCCTCTAGAATATTAAAGTCAACAATTTGATGATGCGATTTTGCTTAATTTATTTGAAGAAAAGTACCAACAATTATTACGCTCCAGTAAATGGCAAGACCAATTAGTGTAAATGTTTTAGTACTTATTTTAAAAATTTTTATTGGGATAAACTTAACAATTTTTTGGGTGTTTTTATAAAAATTATTAAGCATATCTTGGAAATACACCTGAGAAATAAAATTTGCAAGCTTAATTTATAAATTTTTATTAAAAAATTGTTGCTCCAAATACCTTGGTCTGCTCACCCTCCAAACCCAAAACAAGACGTCCAAGAAAGTCACCTGGTAATTTTGTGCTGGTTTGCTTATAGAGCACTGTCACATAAAGACCTCTTCTAAGGCAGCCAAATGCTTTAAAACCCTCTTCTGATAGGTTTGAAATAAGATCGTTTGATGCCCATTGCTTACCTAATTCAACTTCGTTAGCTCCATAGAGCATTTGTGATGAAAAATCTTTGGTAAATCCACCATAATCTTTCATATTTGATGATTTAATTAAGTTAATCCAGATTGGATTTGCGATTTCTATTATATCCTTGTCGGACTTATCAAGAAGACTCATCTAAATGTTTAAGAGGCTTCTTTTTTCTCTTTTTCGTCAATAATGTGATAGACAGGCATCTTCTCCAGTGAAAATTTACCTGTTTTAGGGTCTCTTCTTGATACTGTAAGACAATGCCAATTGTCATCGTCTAATTTCATATGATCGCCTCTGTAATAATATCCTGGCCAACGAGTTTCTTTTCTGAATAATGTATGTTCTGTAACACATTGAGATGTTAGGGCTCTATGTTTTAACTCCCAAGCTCTCATTAATTGGTGATAATCCTCAGCTCCGACATGCTCTAAATCCTCCTGTAACCAGTCAAGTAATTCTAAGCCTTTTTTCAACAAATTCTCATTTGTCATATAATTTACTGAAATACCACCGACATATTCATCCATAATTTTTTGAAGTCTCTGTAAGCCCTGAATTGGTGAAATATAACTTGGGGAAACCGTACCACCAGTAATTTCGTTTCTGCCAACTGTGTAATTTTCTAATGGTTTGTATATAACCTCTTTAAAATCATCACATTGCTTATCACTAACTTTAATATTTTCTGCTTTTTTCTCTTCTATATATTTAACAGCCGCCTTTGCAGCTAAACGTCCTTCTGTAAAAGAACCAGATGAAAACTTATGAGCACTTCCTCCAACTGTATCTCCTGCTCCAAATAACCCCTCAACTGTTGTCATTCTGTTGTATCCCCAAAAATATTCAGGTGGTGATAAATCCTCTGGACCGCTTACCCATGCTCCAGAACAAGTGGCATGTGAACCCATAACATAAGGTTCTGATGTAGTTAATTCAGGATTTGTATATTTTGGATCAATATTTTGAGACGCCCACACTACGGCTTGGCCAACTGTCATTCCTAAGAAATTTTCCCATCCAACAGTTTCTAAGTGTGGGTCTTGGAATGCCTCTTTTGTAACCATATGTATAGGTCCACCACCAGCCATTACTTCTTGAACAAATGCGTGATTTCTCAAGCATGTTGGAGTTGGATGGTGATCAATATATTCACCTACAAGCTCTTTGGTTTGGTTATACCATTTTTTTTCATAATTTTCTCCATTCGCATTTTGTGTGTAAGTTTTAAGGTGTAAAAAATATGCACCAACAGGACCATAACCATCTTTAAATCTACACAATACAATTCTATTTTCCATTTGAGTCATTTTAGCGCCTGCAGCAATTGGTAATGCATATGCTGACCCATTACTCCATGGTGCATACCAAGTTCTTCCCATTCCTTCTCCAACTGCTCTAGGTTTAAATATATGTGATGCACCGCCAGCAGCTACTATTACAGTTTTTGCTTTAAAAACATAATAGTCACCAGTTCTCATATTAAATCCAACAGCTCCACCTACTCTATTTTCATTATCCTCATCCATTAAAAGATGTGTAATCATTATTCTGTTATAAATTTTGTCTGCAGATTTTTTTGCTGCCTCAGCTACTATTGGTTTATAACTTTCACCATGTATCATTATCTGCCATTTACCTTCTCTCTGATAACGACCAGTTTTTGGGTTTTTCATCATTGGCAATCCCCATTCATCAAACATGTGTACAGTCGAGTCAACATGTCTTGCCATATCGTAACCAAGGTCTTCTCGAACAAGTCCCATTAAATCATTTCTTGCATATCGTACGTGATCTTCTGGTTGATTTTCTCCCCATTGCATACCCATATAACAATTGATTGCATATAAGCCTTGAGCAACTGCTCCGCTTCTATCAATGTTTGCTTTTTCTACACAAATGATTTTTAAATCTCTTCCCCAGTGTCTTGCTTCAAAAGCAGCTCCAGTTCCAGCCATACCTCCACCAACTACTAAAACATCACAATTTTCAACTATGGTTTTTTTGGCCATTAATAATAGACACCTTTTTTGAATGAACTTTTTTCAACTTTTGGTAATTCTTTATTTGTATTTAAACCGTGAGGTTCGTTATAAAGAATTTGAGAATTTATCTCTCCTTGGTTAGGTTTATCTCCATCAGCTAATTTAGGAATAAATTTTCCCCATGGTTTAGTTGTTATTGGAGAAACAAAATCTTTAGTTGTTCCATTTCTAAATTTTATTTTCCAAGAAATAGTTCCTTTTTCTTCTTCACGTCTAACTCTAACACTGTGTCCCATTGGTGCAAAGTCAGCATAACCTCTTACATCAATTGCATGATTTGGACATGCTTTTACACATGAATAACATTCCCAGCAAAAATTAGGTTCAATATTTTTTGCACGTCTTATATTTTCATCAATGTGCATTATATCTGATGGACAAATATCTACGCAATGACCACAGCCATCACATCTAGTCATGTATACAAAAGTTGACATAATTTATTTTTCTCCTTTTTTTAATAACATATTAATAGTGTTTTGGCTCTTCTCTTTTTATACCTAGGCCAAATTGCTCAGGCGCATCAGCCTCGGGAGGTAAATTGTCTCTAGATCCGTCAGCTTCAGCAAGATTTTTTTGAATTGCAGCTCCAGGTTTGTAAAACATATGTGCAAATTTAGACCAGTATACACCTCCAAAAAGAATCAAGTTAGCTACAACATAAAAAACAAAAAATACTTTGTCATCCCACCTATTTCCTAAGTCTAAGTTTTGTAAATACGACCAAATCAATCCAAACAACGATGTTGCAATTAGAGCTAATACAAATAAATCTGCTTTTATTATTCTATACCAAGGTTGTGCTTCCGAATAAACATCAACTCTAAGAAAAAACCAAAACCAACAACCACCTAGAACTGTTAGTAATCCTCCAGCATGCCATAACATAGGCCAAATATTTGGAGTTATTGTGGATGGACTTGTGTACATGAAGATCATAACAACTGTTGATATCCAAAACAAAATTGTTCCATACATCCCCATTACATGTGCTAAACGTCTTTTTCCAGCACCTAACTCTGAGGTAGTTGCAATATCACTTACTAATGTTTTTGAGAGAACTTTTATTCTTTCTCCTGCAGATATATTTTTAGTAGCATTTTTTTTTGCCTTTTTTGCATTTTCAAAAAAATATTTTACGTTTTTTTTATGTATTATATCCATCACTGTACCAATCACTATCAGAGCAATCATCAATAATACAAAAATTTGCATGAAAATCGGAGATACACTTTCTGAAAGAATGTAGAATGGATTTACTGAAAACATTTGATTAAACCTCCGCAATTTAAAAAGTTTACAAATTAGTAGTATAGTTAAATTAATAGATCAACTGTAATATCGTGGACACTTAGTAACAGTTTTTTGGTAAAAATTGTTCAAAATCTTAAAGCTTTTATGGCTTTTTCGTCTCCATTTATTATTCTTTATACTACTAACTGATGAAACTCCCTTTCCAGAACCAATTAAAATTATTTCATCATATTGATCAAGTGAATCAAGGTAAATATTTCTCTTATAAATTTTAATTTTCTTTTGCATATGTTTAAATGTATTGCCCTTATAAAATCCATTAATGGGCGTAAAAATTTTATTTTTTGTTGCAAATAATAAATTAGATGTGCCGCTCTCTAAAAGTTTCTTATCTTTATAAAGTGCAACGTCGTTTCTTGTTGTGTCCATTTTTTTTAGAATTCCTAATATTTTTTTATACATTAAATTTTTATATTCAGGCTTAACTCTTTTATAATTTATTAGATGAAGTTTAAAATTTCTTTTTGGTTTAAGTCTTTTTCTTAATGAAATAGATATTATTCTTTTATTAGATGCAATTCTTAACAAATGATCATATTTTTTATTTTTATTCAAATTTAATTTAATTATATGAAGAATTTTTTTTCTTAAATCTTTTTTATAAATTTTATAAATTTTCAATGATTTAATTAAATTATTAATATGACTTTTAAATAATATAATTTTTAATGGTTTTCCAACAACTCTCATTGTAGTAAATATACCGTAAGAACTCCAGAGATCTTTAAAGAGTATTTCTTTGAGGTCTTTATGTCGATAAGATTTTTTTAATAATAAAGTTGCCATTTTCTGTCAAAAAAGATTCTGGATGAAATTGAAACCCATAAATATTTTTTTCTCTATCTTCTATACCCATTGCAATATTTGTTTCAGCGCATCTCATTGTTATTTTAATATTTTGAGATTTAAATGGTTCATAAAGTTTTAGTGAATGATATCTGCCTACTTTAAATATTTTATTCTTTTTAAATATTTTACTTTGACTTGTTACCTTGACATTTGATTGATATCCATGAAAAATATTATTTTGTTGAACGATTTTACCGTTCTCATTAAATAAAATTTGCTGGTAACCGAGACAAATGCCTACAATTTTTTTTTTTCCAACATATTTTTTATATATTTTAGATGTTAGAGGATAATCTTTTGGAGAACCTGGCCCAGGTGATAAAACTATAACATTAGCCTTCTCAATTTTTTGTTTATTTATTTCAAAATAATTTGAGCAATAAACTTTATCAAACTTTGAAAATTGATGAACTACATTCCAAGTAAAAGAGTCCTGATGATCAATAATATAAATCACTTAAATAACTCCAATAAAGATTTTGCCTTAATAAAATTTTCTTTAAATTCTTTTGAGGGTGTACTATCTAAAACTACACCAGAAGCAGCTGAAACTTCTGAGATATTTTTGTAAGTAAGTATTGATCTAATTATAACATTAAATCTCATATCATTATTAAATTTAATATATCCAAAACTCCCAGTAAAAATATTTCTATCTTCCTTTTCTTGTTTATTTAAAAGTTCTAATGTTCTAATTTTTGGACATCCTATAACAGATCCACCTGGCATCATTGATTTAATAATTTGTTTTAATGAAACTTTTTTTCTTAATTGACCTTGAATTGTAGTTACATAATGAAAAAGGTGTTTGTATTCCTCAACATATTTCTTTTTTAAAATCTTTACAGTTCCAGGAGAACAAATTCTTGATAGATCGCTTCTTTCCATATCAACAATCATATTATGTTCTTTTGTCTCTTTATTATTATTCTTAAAAAATCTTAAAGCTTGTATTTTTTTTATTTTTTTATTTTTTTTTAAGGTTCCTGCTATTGGCTTTGTTATTATATTATTGCCTTTTCTATCAATCAAAGTCTCAGGTGAACAACTTACTATTGAAAAGTCTTTATCCCTTATCATAAAAGACTCCGGTGATGAATTCACTTTCATCAATTTCCAAAAAAAATTAACTGGGTTAATTGTTGATTTATTTTTATACTTAGTGCAAATTTTGATTTGATATGTTTCACCTTCTCTTATTTTTTGAGCAAATTTATTAAATATTTTCTTATATTTATTATAATTAATATTTAATTTAAATGGACTTAAAATTTGAGTTTTATTAAAATAATTTCTATATGAAAAATTTTTTCTTGTAGAAACAATCTTTATATCTTTTCTAATTTTTATTATTGTTTCCGGTTTATAAAAAATACCCTTATAAAAATTCTTATTTTTTTGATTTTTAAGTTTAATATTTAATAAATTACATAAAATCTCGTATCCAAAAAAACCAATTAATAAATCAGTCTCTTTTTTATATAATTTATTTTTAAAATTCCTAAAAAAAGAATTGATATTATTTTTGTTTAAAATTATTTTTTTTGAGAAATCTGTATAAATGTCATATCCATTATTAACTTTGTAAATAATTAGAGGTTTATCAGATTGATAAATTTTTTCTAAAAAGGGGTTAAACTCTAGTTTATGCTGTTTGTGTTCTTTCAATTGCTTTCTCTTTAATTGGTAAATGTATTAAACCTGCAAAAACAGATAATGCAATTGCCAAATACCACGCATAGTCATAGGAACCATATAAATCATAAAATAATCCACCCAGGTAAGCACCAAAGAATGATCCTATTTGATGACTTAAGAAAACTAGACCATAAAGTAATCCAAGATATCTGGTTCCAAAAATATGGGCAACTATACCGCTTGTTGCAGGTACAGTTGATAACCATAAAATACCAAAGCTCGCTCCAAATATTATTGAAGTAATTGTGCTTGGAGGTGTAAAAATAAATAGACATATTGAAAGTCCCCTTAAAAAGTATATGCAGCTTAATATTAACTTTTTACTAGTTTTTGTAGATAGATATCCGCTTGCTAAAGATCCAAAAATATTAAATAGACCAATTAATGATAATATCATTGCAGCTGTCCAGTCTTCTAGTCCTCGGTCTATTACATATTTTGGTACGTGTGTACCAACTAATGTTATATGAAAACCGCAAACAAAAAAACCTGCTGTTAAAAGTACATAACTTTTATTTTTATAAGCTTCCTTGAGTGCTTCTAAAACGGTCTGATCATTTGTCTGTTCTGTAGATTGAGTTAAGATTGGAGACCTTGCAAAAAAAGCAGCAACAAAACCTAAAAACAGAAAAATCATGAAAAAGAATAATGTATCGACCCAGCCGTTGTTGGTTAAAGAATAATTTGTAAATATTGGCGATAGAAAATATCCAAAAGAACCAACCGCTGTCACAATGCTCATTGCTATTGTTCTATTTGACAAAGGGAAATGCTTACCTACAACGGACATTGGAATGCTAATTGCAGTTCCTCCACAACCAATACCAATTAAGACACCTAAACTAAGTTGAAAATAAATGCCTGTATTTGGCCCTGAATATAAAAAATAAACACCCACAATATAAAAAATAAAAGCAAGACTTATCGCTTTATGACCACCATACTTGTCTGCTATAGCTCCAAATATTGGTCCGGATAAGCCCCATCCAAGCATCTGAATACCTATTGCCAAACCAAACTCAGTATTTGAAATTCCTAAATCTGAATTAAAGTCCATAAAAAACATTCCAAAAACTTGTCTTACACTTAGAGATATAAAAACAACTAAAGATGCAGCAATAAGAGTGAATAAAGCAGCATTGCTTTTTATAAATTTTTCAGAACTCATTTAATAAATTTAAGAGATTTTCTTAAGTCTTGAATAAGATCTTTTGAATCTTCTAATCCAATATGTAACCTTACAATATGCTCATTTTTTCTCAATTTAATAAACTTTCTATTGCCTTGTTCTTTGATTTGTTGATGTAATGCTAAACTTTCATATCCTCCCCAGCTATAACCATGTCCAAATAATTTCAAGGAATTTACAAATTTATCTACTGACTTTTTGTTTTTAGCAGTTATTTTTATTCCCATTAATCCAGAGGAACCAGAATAATATTTATTCCAGAGTTTATAGTTTTTTGTATTCTTCTTGAGAGGATATAAAACTTCAATATTCTTTTTTGTCGAGAGGAATTTAGCTATTTGTTTTGCATTTTGTTGGTGTTTATCCAATCTTACATCTAAGGTACGTATACCCCTCATTATGAAATAAGCATCGTCGGGACTTAACCTTGAACCTGTCATATTTTGTGCTTGTAGTACTTTTTTAAATACTTTTTTACTAACTGCTAAACTTCCACCCATTACATCTGAATGACCTGAATAATATTTGGTAGCTGATACAATTGATAAATCAAAGCCTAATTTAATTGGTTTTAAAAAATATGGGGTTCCCCATGTGTTATCGATTGCAGTACAAATATTATTTCTTTTTGCTAAAGATAAGATTTTACCCAAGTCTTGAAATTCAAAGGTGTTGCTACCTGGATTTTCTACATAAATAAGTTTAGTTTTCTTTGTAATATTGCTCTTAATAGTACTTAGATTATTTGGATCATAAAATTTAGCTTTAATATTAAATTCTTTTAAATAATTTTCTG
>CAZBRW010000025.1:0-9962 GCA_964494555.1 uncultured Candidatus Pelagibacter sp.
CCCCAAATGAGTTTGAAATTGGGAATATTATCAACAAAACAAAAACAATTTTCCTCAAAGAATTCATAAAAAAAATATTTAGTATATTATTTTTTTAGGTCTTTATATATTTTAGGTGCCCAAGTCTTAGCATCCTGTGAGGTTACATGAAAGTCACATTTTTCAGGCTTAACAAACATCTGATTAGTATCTTCAAATCTACCTGCTTTAATTGTATCAACCCAGACTACATAATCGGCAGGAAATAGCTTTCTAGCCTCAGGTGTTGGACATATAAAGTCTGCTACTACGTAATTTTCTTCTTTTTTAAGTTTTAAAGCAAATTCTGCCATTCTCTTAGCTTGTCTTGTTCTTCCTTCTGCAGAAAAATCCCAATCATTTGCAGCTTTTCTAACTTCATCTGCGTTTAATCTTTTGGCATTGATCATTGGTGCGAGTTCATTTGCCAAAGTTGTTTTACCTGCACCCGGTAAACCCATAATTAAAATAATTTTCATTAAATTTTTTCTAAAGGATGATGAGACATTAACTCTAATCCGTTCTGTCCAACTAAATACTGTTGCTCAAGTTTTACACCTTCTTTACCGCCAACTTTACCAATGTAGCTTTCAAGAGTAATAGTCATATTTTTTTCAAAACTTCCACCCTGCTCTCCACCATCGGTTGGATACTTAATTTGAGGCCACTCATCACAAAGTCCAATTCCATGAACCATACATGAATATCTATTTCCATAATAATCTTCAGGTAATACCCAAGATTTTTTAACAAACTCTTTAAATGGCATGCCTGGTTTTATTAATCTAGCGTTATGATCAATTTGGTCAGTGGCCATTGAATATAAATTTTTTTGCTCGTCATTGAATTTATGACCAACTACATAAGCTCTAGAAATATCTGCACAGTACCCATACGGACCAACCATATCAGTATCAAAAGCAACCATTTCACCTGTTTGCATTACTTTGTTGCTGCTCTCTTGCATCCAAGGATTTGTTCTTTCACCTGAAGAAAGTATTCTGCACTCAATCCATTCTCCACCATATTCAATATTTGTTTTATGTAATATTGACCACAGCTCGTCCTCTGTCATTCCTGCTTTCAATTCCTCTCTCATTTTTGCAACACCAATTTCAGCAACTTCTAATGCAGCTTTCATACACGTGAGTTCTTCGGGAGATTTAATAACCCTTGCTTGCTCTAAAATTAATTTAGCATCAACTACTCCAATGCCAGCTTTATTTAAAGCTGTTACGGCTGGACCGTTAATTACATCTATGGCTACTTTTTTACTTTTAAAATAATTATTAGATAAATCTTTTATTTCATTTACCCATTTTTTTAATTGTGAATTTGCTTGGTCACCATTACTAAAATAATCCCAAGTAATCGATGGTCTAATTTCATCAATTAGATTTAAGTGCTTAGACAAAATTTCACAGTTGAAGTATTCATACAAAATTGTAGGACCATTTACTGGAACAAAACAATATCTTGTTAAATTGTGCATATTGTAGACACTCATATTTACTGTGTCTAATGCATATCTAACATTAACAGGATCAAATAGTATACAAGCTTCTAAATTATTTTTTTCTAATTCTTTTTTTACTCTATCAAGCCTATAAGATCTTAATTTATCAAAATTAATTTCATCTTCCCTTAATCTTTTTTTAGTAATAAACTTTTGTTGGGATTTTGTTTCTGGAGCAATTTTTCTTTTAAATTTCATATTAAATAATATTTTGGGCTACCCATTTATGAAAATGGTGTGTTGGATTATCCATAACAGGTGAAAAGTTTCCACCATTATAAATGGGTGAATTTCTTCCTGTTTGCATTCCTTGAATGATATCAATGTCTTCTTTTTGAATAACTTCCCATTGTTTGTGATTTTGTTCCCTAAGTGATTTAAATTTATTAGAGTTAGCTGCTTCCTCCCCTACATAATAAATTTCCATATGCTCCTGTGTATACTCATGATTAATGGGTTCTAACCAATATGCATAATAATGGTCTTTGTGTATGCCAAGCATTACATTGGGAAATAACGCAACGTATTCAGCAATATTTTCTTTATCTTTTGGCCAATTAGGAAAACAAGGAAACTTTTCTTTTCCTTTAAATCTTGGATTATAAACAACTGTCCCTTGACCTGCAAAGCGGTTGGGCAATCCTTGAATGTGATAATGATCTTCTATTTTTGAGTAAGAATTTAATCCAGGGTGAACCCATGGTAAATGATAACTCTCACAATAATTTTCTATAGCAAACTTCCAATTACACTTAGCATCTAATTTAAAGTATCCATAATCATCTGCATGATAAATTAAATCCCTATCTTTAATAGGCCAAAACTTTTCCCATCTTTCACTTAGTGGTTTTATATAATCTTCAAAATCAATTTCATTATTGTTTATATTTATCATAATCATATCTAGCCAAATATATGATCTAATTTCTTTTAGGTTGCTTTTTGATTTTTCAAATTCTGGGCTTTGATGAATATCCATTCCACCGATGTGAGGTGTGGCAACTAATTCACCTTCTAAATCATAAGACCATGAATGATACGGGCATCTTATTAAATTTTTAATTTTTCCAGCTTCTCTTACAAGTTTTACTCCTCGATGGCTACAAACGTTATGGAAAACTTTAATTTGATTTTTTTTAGTTCTAACAATTAAAATTGGCATTCCAAGAAGATCGATTGGTTTTGCATCACCAATTTCAGGTAGTGAGCTTGCAACTCCAATTACTATCCACTTGTCTTCAAATAGTTTTTTTCTCTCAATTAAAGTATACTCTTTGCTAGTATAACATTCATTTGGAAGACCATGCGCCTCACTTATAGGTTTGTTTACAATATCTAATTTTTTTTTATCTATAATATTGTAAATATCAGACATGGTTTATTTTATCACCTCATATAAACCCAGCCAAGCATTTACGTCTTTGCTTGCGATATAATTAGATTTAAAAAACTCAATTTCTTTCCATTTTTTATCGTTTTTTAACTGATCAATTTTTTTGTCAAAACCATATTCCTCATGAATGCCCTCATTTATAGTAAAACATATGTGACCTTTGTCTTTAGTGATTCTAATAAACTCATCTAAAGCAGGTGGTTTAACATGCCCAAAAGTAAAAGTTCCAACACAAAGAATAGCATCATATGTGTTGCTCTCTTCGTTTATTGGTTTGTTAAGATCTACTTGATCAAGTTTTTTATAAAGATTTTTTGGAACTAAATCTAAAAGTTTTTTTGATAAATCTGCTCCATAAAAATTTTTATATCCAAATTTCTTTAATTCAACTCCAACCAAACCTGTTCCACATCCTGCATCATATATCTTCGCATCTTGGTTTTTTTGATATTTAATAAAAGTTTCAGTTGTTTCTTTAGGGCCAGTATAATTCCAATCAAGCATGTCTTGATCGTATTTATTTTCCTCTCCCCAATCGTCATAATATTTCATTACCTCATCGGTTTTTTTGAGTTTGTAAATCGGTATCTTGTTTCCTACATCTTTTTGTGCCATTAACTTCTCATTTTCTGTCCACTAGGATCATAAAGTGGTTCTTTTATTATTGAACAATTAAATAAATCTCCATTTATTTCTACTTGAATACCTTTGTCTGAATTAATTTCTTTTGTATCTAAATAACTAAATGCAACACTTTTATTTATGAAATGAGCAAATCCTCCCGAGGTAACATATCCTATTGCTTTACCATTTTTTAAAACCGCCTCATTATAAGTTACATCTATTTCATTAGTTTCTACTATCATTGGTGTAAGTTTGTTTGTGCTATCGTCTTCTTTGGCAAATTTTTTTCCAATAAATTCTTTATCCCAATTAATAAATGTATCTAATCCTGTTTCTTTTGCAGTAAAATCAGGTCTATAATCTAGTGTCCAAGCACCCCAATTTTTTTCGAGTCTCATTGACATTAAAGCTCTTAAACCAAATGGTTTTATATTAAATTCTTTACCGGCTTCAATTAGTTCTTCGTATAATTTAATTTGATAATGTGGAGCTACATAAATTTCGTAACCTAATTCTCCTGTAAAGGAAATTCTATTTATAATAGCTGGAACGCCAGCAACATACATTCTTCTAGAGTCTCGGAATTTAAAATTTTGATTTGAGACATCATCTCTAACAACTTTTTGTAATACATCTCTTGATTTTGGACCTGATATAGCTAGACCATGAAATTCATCTGATCTATTTTTGTATTTAACATCAAACTTTCCAAGATGACTTTCGAACCATCTTCTGTGCATTTCTTGTGCCGCACCAGATCCAAAAATCATATATTCATTATCTTCCATACAAGAAATAGTTAAATCCCCATAAAGTTTTCCTTTTTTAGTTAACATTGGACTTAATGAAATCCTTCCAGGTTTTGGTATTCTTCCAGCCATAACATAATCTAAAAATTTCCTAGCATCTGGTCCTTTAAACTCATGTTTAGAAAAATTTGCTAATTCCATTACACCAACGTTTTCTCTTACATTAATGACTTCTTTAGAAACGTAGTTGTGCGATCTAGATCTTTTAATTGTTGGTTCCTCATATGCATCTTTTTTATTATTTGCAAACCACAATACACTTTCCAGACCAAACCCGTCTCCCATAACTGCTCCTTGATTAATAAAACGATCATAAAGAGCTGTTGTTTTTTGTTTTCTACCTTTTGGCAATGTTTCATTAGGAAATGTCATTATAAATCTTCTTTCATAATTTTCTGAAGATTTTATTGTACCGTACTGTGGAGTTGCGTATTCTCCAAATCTCGCGACATCCATTGCCCAAACATCTATAGAAGGTTCACCATCTATTATCCATTCGGCAATACATTTTCCAACTCCACCTCCTTGGCAAAATCCCGCCATAACACCGACTGCTACCCAATAATTTTTCATACCAGGTACTGGCCCAATTAAAGGACTGCCATCAGGGCCAAAAGTAAATGGTCCATTTACAATATTTTTAATTCCAGCTTTTTCTAATGCAGGCATTCTTTTAAAACCAATTGCAAGTCTATCTTGAATGTTTTCTAATTTTGGCTCTAAAAGTTCATGACCAAAATTCATTGGTGTTCCATCAACCTTCCAAGGAGTAGATTTTGGCTCATAAGTTCCAAGTAACATACCCTTTCCTTCTTGCCTAAAATAAATATTTCCCTCAAAGTCAGTTCCTATTGGAAGTCTTTGATCTCCCATTGCTTCAATTTCTGGAATCGCTTCTGTAATTAAATAATGATGTTCCATTGGTTGAACTGGCAAGTCAACGCCTGCAAGTTTACCAACTTCTCTTGCCCATAAACCTCCAGCATTTATAACAATTTCAGCATTTATATTTCCTTTGTCTGTAAATACATCCCATGATCCATCAGGTTTTTGTTTCGTATCTTTAACAACTGTGTGAGTATAATATTTTCCACCGTGAACTTTGGATGCTTTTGCAAAAGCGTAAGTCACACCTGAAGGGTCAACTTCACCATCTATTGGATCCCATAATGCTAGTAAATATCTAGATGGATCAATAAGTGGATTTTTCTTTTTGACTTCTTCTAATGAAATAAACTCTTGATCTAAACCCATGTATCTAGCTTTAGATCTCTCTCTTTTAAGATACTCTGCCCAAACATCGTTCGAAGCTAAATAAAATCCTCCGCTTGATTTAAAACCACAAGAATGTCCAGACTCTTTCTCTATTTCTTTATAAAGGCCAATCGTATAAGCCATCATTCTTGAAATGTTTGGATCTGATGAGATTACATGAACATTTCCAGCTGCATGCCAAGATGAACCAGAGGTCAATTCATTTCTCTCTAAAAGAATACAATCTTTTAAACCAAATTTAGAGAGGTGGTATAAAATTGAACATCCAACAACACCGCCGCCGATTATTACTACTTTGGCATTTTTTTCCATTAATATTTATCTTTCATTTTTGTATTTAACTCTAGAAAGGACTTGTCTTTTCCATGAAGCCAGTGTCTGCTCATGTCAGGATAATATTTATATGAAATTGGTTTTCTGCCAAGTGCAACCGACATTTCTCTAACGTGATGAGGTTCAGCTCCACAACAAATTCCAATAAGGTTAATATTTTGTTTTTCACAATCCTTTGCAAACTCAGCCATTTCAAATCTGTTGCAATATAAATTGTCTAAAGCAACAGGAAATGCATTGCCTCCTGGGATACAATCACATCCATGGTCTGTTTGATTTAAAAAACCTGGTTGTTCTTCAGTAGTTCTATATGGAACTGGTAAAGCAGCCACATGACATGAAACTTTTTCTCTAATTTCAGGTAAAAGCTTCATTGTCATCTTTGGTCCTCTATAACAATTTAAACCAACTACATCTGCTCCGAGGTCCTCCATCATTTTACAAGCATCGCCAGGAGTGTGACCTTCTCTAGTTTTGTCTCCTTTTTTGATTGAAAAATTTGTTACTGCTATCAAACCTTCATCTTTTATTGCTTTAAGAGCAATTTTCATTTCTTCTGTCCAATTTATTGTTTCAGCAACTACAAAATCAACACCGGCTTCTTTTGCCCAAGCAACTTGTTCTTCGTACATTTTTTGACACTCTGAATGACTTTTTTTATCATTTGGATCATAAATATTAGTATTAGCAACATCACCACAAACTAATAAATCTAAATCTTTAAACTCATCTCTAGCGTCTTTTGCAATTTGTAATGCATTTTTCTGTAATGGCTCCAATAGTTTTTCTTTTCCAATTAAGCGTAATTTTTCTCTGTGTCCATAGTAAGTAAATGCTTGCACAATATCCGAACCAGCTCTTATAAATTCTCTATGTAATTGAGATACTACTTCTGGATGTTCTAAAACTACTTCTGGTACAAATGCTCCAGCTGATAAATATCCTCTTCTTTCCATTGCAAATAAATATCCTTCTGCGAAAAGAACAGGTCCTTCGTTTAATCTTTGTATTAAATCTTTTTTCATGTTTCCTCCTAATTAATTATTTAATATTTTAAATTTTAATTAATTAAATTTTCTGGAAATAATTGGAGTGAAGTCTGTAATGAAATCTATTTAAATATAATTCCTCAAATGAAGAATAGCCTATAACAATAAACTTTTTTATCGATTTAAATTTATTGTTTATCTCGATCATAATAAAAACTTATAATTAATTAATATGGTAATAAAGACATTTTTACTGCAACTCCTAGTTGTAACATGTTTGCTTTTTATTAATCACTGTGTTTTTATATGGTTATTAAATTTAATAAGGAGAAAGAGAATGAAACTAAAAAATATAATTCTTTCTACTCTTATTGTATTGGGTTTCGCATCTTTCGGTAGCGTAGCCAATGCTAAGTGTGGAAAGCTTGTTATAGCAGAACAAAACTGGGCATCTGCAGAATTGATGGCCAATGTTGACAAGATCATTTTAGAAAAAGGTTATGGTTGTGAAGTTGAGCTTATTCCAGGTTCAACTATGCCAACGTTTACTTCTATGAATGACAAAGGTAGTCCGGACATGAACCCTGAACAATGGGCTAATGCAGTTTATGAACCTTTAAAAGTAGCAGTAAGTGAAAAAAGAATAGTGGTTGCTAATAAAGCACCAATTACAGGTCTTGGTGAAGGTTGGTGGATAACTCCTGGAACAGTAAAAAAACATCCTGAAATTAAAGGAATGACTGCTCTAGAAATCCTAGAACATCCTGAATGGTTTCCTGACAAAGAAGATCCTTCAAAAGGAGCTTTTGTTGGATGTCCTGCCGGATGGGGATGTCAGTTAGCGAATGCTAATTTATTTGAAGCCTTCGAAATGGAAAAAAAAGGTTGGAAATTAATTGATCCAGGTTCTGCTGCAGGTTTAGATGGTACAATCTCTAAAGCATCAGACTCAGGTAATTCATGGTTAGGATATTACTGGAACCCTACTTCAATGGTAGGTAAATATGGATTAATTTCAGTTGATTTTGGAGTTCCGTTTGCAGGAAGAGATAACTGGGATAATTGTATAATGAAACCAGCTGGTGAATGTACAAATCCTAAAAAAACAGCTTGGACAAAATCAGAAGTTAATTCTTTGATCACAGCAAGTTTTGTTAAAAACGGTGGAAAAGATGCGGTAAAATATGTTGAGAAACGTACTTATCCTGGTGATGTGATGAACGGAATGCTAGTTTACATGGCTGATAACCAAGCAAAAGGTTCAGACGCTGCAGTTGAGTTTTTGAAAAAGCATGAAAGCCTATGGGGTAAATGGGTATCTTCATCTGCTAAGAAAAAAATCAAAGCTGGACTTTAAGATATAAATTATTTAACGAGCCTATAGTTAATTACAATAGGCTCGTTAATTTTTTGGAGTTTAATGGAATTTTTTACCAAGTTTCCAGGAATGGAAAGATCAGCTCTTGCTGAATTAAGAAAAGGTATAGATTTAGCTTTTCGAGATTTTTCGAAATCATATGGTGATGGTATTGAAGCATTTTTTGATCCATTATTATTTTTTTTAGTAAAATTAGAAAAATTATTAAACAGTACACCTTGGCCAATAATTATTTTTATTATTTGTGGTTTAGCTTGGATTGGTTCAAGAAACTGGAAGCTCGTAGCTGGGGCAGCTGTAGCCTTTTTTCTAATAGGATATTTTGGTATGTGGAAAGATTGCATGGCAACATTAGCCATTATAACTGTCTGTGTAATTATATGTATGGTTGTAGGTATTCCAGTAGGAGTATTAATGGCACGGTCTAATAGAGCTGAAAAAGCAATTTTGCCGATCTTGGATATGATGCAAACAATCCCAAGTTTTGTATATTTAATTCCGATATTAATGTTGCTAGGAATTGGAAAAGTTCCAGGCTTAATAGCCATTTGTATTTATGCAGTTCCACCTATTATTAGATTGACAAATTTAGGTATTAGAGAGGTGGACAAAGAAACGATTGAAGCTTGTGAAGCATTTGGCGCAACAAAGTTACAAAAATTAAAAACTGTCCAAATACCATTGGCTCTGCCTACTGTTTTTGCTGGAGTAAACCAAACAATTATGATGGCTTTGGCAATGGTAGTAATTGCTTCAATGATTGGAGTTAAAGGACTGGGCGTGCCTATTTTAAGGGCTGTAATGAACCAATATCTTGCATTAGGTTTATTTAACGGACTAGCAATAGTTGCAATAGCAATTATTTTTGACAGAGTTGCTCAAGAGTACGGTAGACGAATACAAAAGCACAGAGGTTTCAAAAGATAATCCCTGTTTCAATTTGATCGCAGATTTTTATAGACAGGTTTTTCAAAATAAATAAGTATTCGATAATGAATTTTTCTTTAGAAATTAGCCCTAAAACTGACTTAGATACTTTGCCAGCATTAAAAGACGTGTATATTACAATGCTCCCTGGCGGTGATTATAAGGACACTGCAGAAAAAGCAAATAAACTAGTAAAAAAAGGTTTTAATCCAATACCTCATTTTCCCGCTAGATCAATTGAAAACGAAATTCAACTTAAAGAATATGTTTCAAGATGTATGGATGGTGGTGTGAAACAGGCATTAGTAATTGGAGGAAGTCGAGAGCCAATTGGTAAATTTGACAGTTCAATACAACTTTTGGAGACTGGGTATTTTGAAGAAATGAAGATAGGAATTGCTGGACATCCAGAGGGGAGTCCTGATATATCCGATTCAAAATTAGAAAAAGCCATGGAAGATAAAAAACCTTATGCTGACTATATAGTAACACAATGGTTACTAGATCCTCAGTTAATTATTGACTTTGTTTCTAAGCAGTCAGTACCAGTGCATGTAGGAATTACTGGGCCACTCAAATTTACAAGTTTAATTAAGTTTGCAAATATTGTGGGTGCAAAAAATTCCATAAATTTTCTTAAGTCTAATTTTAGTAAAGCTCTAGACTTAATGAAACCTAAAGACCCTAATGATTTAATTGG
>CAZBRW010000026.1:0-9953 GCA_964494555.1 uncultured Candidatus Pelagibacter sp.
TACTTAAATTTGTTGTAGGGTAGTCTTTAATAATTGGATTTTTACTTATATTTACTCCTATACCGATTATAATAAACTTTTTTTTACTAAATATAATAGTTTCTTGCAAAATGCCGCAAAATTTTTGAGATTTAATCAATAAATCATTAGGTGGTTTTATTGAAATTTTATATTTTATTAGATTACTAAAGCTTTTTTTAACCAAATAACAATTATCTTTTGTAATTTTTTTTAATAAAATATTCTTTTTTAATTCATAAAAAATACTCATAAATAAATTTCCTTTAATAGAAATCCATTTTTTTCCATATCTACCTCTACCATTTTTTTGTGTTTGAGTTATTATAATTCCATTATTCATTCCTTTTTTAATTTTTTTTATGGCTTCATCATTTGTACTATTGGTATTTTTGAGATTGATTTTTTTTAATTTCATTAAATTACATTTATTCTTGAAACAATCTGAATTAATGTACTTGGAAAAATAAAATAAAATAAAATAAATATAGTTGTTATAAAAAGAGATATTTTTAACGCTAAATTATGCTGTGTATCAAACTTTTCTTTTTCTGGATCAAAATATATAATTTTGATAATTCTAAGATAATAAAAAGCTGCTATCACAGTTGATAACAACCCGGTTATAGCTAAAAAATACATTTCATTTTTAATAACTGCCATAAAAACATAGAATTTTGCGAAGAACCCAGCTAATGGTGGAATGCCTGCAAGTGAAAATAAAATTAATAAAAGTGAAAAAGATAATATTGGATGGTTTTTAGACAAACCTGACATATCTTCAACTGTTTCGTAATATTTTCCATCTCTTCTAAGCATTAGCAAACAACAGAAAAAACCTAAGTTCATTATTACATATATAGAAATATATATAATCGAACTTTGAATTCCTTCATTTGTTCCAGTTGACAAACCTGCAATTGTGTAACCCATATGGCTTATAGAGCTATATGCAATCAGTCTTTTTAAATTTTTTTGTCCTATGGCCGCAACTGCACCAAAAATCATTGATGCTATAGAAAGGAATATCACTATCATTTGCCATTGATCTATTAAGTTTAAAAAAGGAATGTACAAAATTTTTATCAATACAGTTAATGCAGCAACTTTCGGTAAAATAGCAAAAAACAAAGTCACAGGCGTTGGCGATCCTTGGTAAACATCTGGTGCCCACATATGAAATGGAACTGCCGATATTTTAAAGGCTAAGCCTACTAAAATAAATACAATTCCAAATGTTAATGTGTACTGATTAGCATTTATATTCTGTGAAATTTGAACAAAATTTGTTGAACCAGAAAATCCATATATCAATGAACATCCGTAGAGCAAAAGTCCTGACGAAAGAGCACTTAAAATAAAGTACTTTAAGCCAGACTCAGTAGATAACAAGTTATTTTTATTAAAAGAAGCTAATACATAAAGTGATAGAGATTGAAGCTCTAAGCCCATATAAAAAACGATTAAATCATTTGAGCTAATCATTACCATCATTCCTAAAATAGAACTTAAAATTAAAATTGGATATTCAATTTTAAGAATATTGTTTATTTTAAGATATTTTAAAGAAACACCCATTACAAAAATGCCTGATAGAATTAAAAGAATTTTCATAAAAGTTGATAGATATTCAATTTTATAACTTTCATTAAACAAATATACACCATTTACTGCTCTTAAATTAAAACATAACGCTAATGTTATTAATAATAAGATAGTTGACAAGGAATAAACTAATTCAGAACTATTTTTTTTAAAGACACCAAAAATTAAAAGAAACATTATACCCAATGAAATAAAAATTTCTGGGATTACTAAATCTAAATTTATCATGATTTACTTATTAAAAAAGTTTGTACATTATTATTGTACATTTCTAAAAGATTTAAAACCGAAGCATCAACAGTTACAATTAATGGATGAGGATAAAAACCAAAAAAAATTGAAGGTATGGCAATTGACCACAAAATAATAATTTCGTGCTTTTTTAAATCAAATAACCCTTTTACATCCAAGTTCTTGATTTCTCCGAATATGGTCCTTCTGTATAACCAAAGCATGTAAGCTGCACCCAAAATTACACCTAAACTTGCGATAATCGCAACTAAAAAGCTTTTTTTAAAGGCTGCGAGTAAAATTAAAAACTCACCAACAAAGCCTGTCGTACCAGGCAAACCTATTGCACCAAGAGTAAAAATCATAAATACAATTGCATATTTTGGCATTACACTAACAACTCCTCCATATTTATTTATAAGTCGTGTATGCATTCTTTCATAAACAACACCAACACAGAAAAATAAAGCAGCAGATATGAGGCCATGACTTATCATTTGAAAAATACTACCTACTAAGCCCTGTTGAGTAAAAGTAAATATACCTAAAGTTACAAAGCCCATATGTGAAACAGAAGAGTATGCAATTAGTTTTTTTATGTCTTCTTGTATTAGAGCTACAAGTGAAGTGTAAACAATTGCAACTAAACTTAGTGTAAATATTAAAGGAACGAAATATTCAGATGCTAGAGGGAATAAACCTAATGAAAATCTTATAAAACCATAACCCGCCATTTTTAAAAGAATTGCCGCTAATAAAACAGAGCCAGCTGTTGGTGCCTCAACATGAGCATCGGGAAGCCACGTATGAAAAGGCCACATTGGAGTTTTAACAGCAAAAGAACTAAAAAATGCCAGCCATAAGAGTTTTTGATAATTTGGATCAATTCCTATTTCATATAATCTTTCTACATCCGTAGTTCCAGTCATCCAGTAAATAGTAATTATTGCAACTAACATCAAAACAGAACCAAGAAGTGTATACAAAAAGAATTTAAATGCAGAATAAACTCTTCTTTCACCACCCCATATTCCTATAATGAGAAACATTGGTATTAAACCTCCTTCAAAAAAAAGATAAAATAAGATTAAATCTAAAGAACAGAAAACTCCAATCATTAAGGTTTCCATAAATAAAATTGCGATTAGAAAATCCTTAAGACGATTTTTTACAGTTGAATTAACAGAGACAATACAAAGTGGGGTTATAAAAGTAGTTAAGATTATAAATAAAATTGAAATACCGTCGACACCGACCTTATAGTTAAAATATCCTTGAATCCATTTTTTTTCCTCTACAAACTGAAATTCACTAGAACTATTGTCAAATATAGACCATAGATAAATAGCAAGTAAAAAATTTGCTAAAGAGATAAACAAAGCAACATATTTGCTGCTCTGATAATTTTTATTAAATTTTACAAAAAAAATAAAAAAAGAACCTATTGCCGGCAGTAAAATTAGAGATGTAAGTATAGGAAAATTCATTTAATTCAATATTAATAAAGTTAATAACAAAGAAAAACCAATCAACATCACAAATGCGTATTGATAAATAAAACCTGTTTGAAACTTAACAGCTTTTATAGAAAAATTTTTTATAAGTTTTGATATTCCATCTGGTCCAAATTTATCGATTATCGATGCATCAATCTTTTTCCAAAAAAAATTACCTATTAATTTTGAATTTTTAATAAAAATAAAATCATAAAATTCATCAAAATACCATTTATTTTTTAAAAATAGATAAAATGGTCTATTGCCTTCAATCAAAACTTTTGTAACTTTTTTATTTTTAACAAATATATAAAAAGATATTGGAATAGAAATTATGATTAAAAAAGGAGTTAAAATTAAAAACCACATTGGTGGATGTTCAGTGCTTAATGGATCTAAAAATTTAATTGAAGATTTCCAAAAAGTATAGGAACTTTCATAGCCTATGAATAATTCTTTAAATAAAAATCCAGCTAAAATTGAGCCTATTCCTAATATAATTAATGGAATTATCATTATCATTGGTGATTCATGCAAAGTTTCAATTTTTTGTTTTGTATTGTTATATGGGCCATGAAATGTTTTAAAAATTAATCTCCAAGAATAAATTGAAGTTAAAAATGCAGTAAATATTCCAATACCTGATGCAAAATATCCTAAAGAATTTCCCTTTAAGTATGCAAATTCAATAATTGCATCTTTTGAATAAAATCCAGATAAAAAGGGAAATCCTGTTAAAGCTAAAGTGCCGATAATCATAAGAACATATGTGTAGGGTAGAATTTTTTTTACACCTCCCATTTTATTAATGTCTTGCTCATTATTAAATGAATGTATTACTGAACCTGATCCTAAAAATAATAATGCTTTAAAAAAAGCATGTGTAAAGAGATGAAACATAGCTATATTATAAGCTCCTACACCAGCTGCAAAGAACATGTAGCCTAGCTGACTACACGTAGAATAAGCAATAATTTTTTTTATATCATTTTGAACTAAAGCTATACTTGCAGCAAAAATTGCTGTTGTCATACCAACAATTGTTACTATTGAGAGTGCCAATTCGGAAAATTCATAAATTGGTGAACATCGAACTACTAAAAAAACTCCCGCAGTAACCATTGTTGCTGCATGTATAAGTGCAGAAACGGGTGTTGGGCCCTCCATTGCATCGGGTAACCAAGTATGTAATATAATTTGTGCTGATTTACCCATTGCTCCGATGAATAGAAGTATGCAAATTAAATCTACTGAAAATAAATTAAGGCCTAAAAAATTTATTTTTTTATCTACAATAGTAGGAATTAATCTAAAAACTTCGTCATAATTAACTGTACCAAAAAGATAAAAAATTAAAAAAACACCTAAAGCGAGACCGAAGTCACCGACTCTATTAACCAAAAATGCTTTTATAGCTGCAGCATTAGCAGATTCTCTTTTAAACCAAAATCCAATTAAAAAATATGAACACAGTCCAACACCTTCCCATCCAAAAAATAATTGTAAAAAATTATCAGAAGTTACTAATGTTAACATTGCAAAGGTAAATAGAGATAGGTAAGACATAAATCTTGGTTTATGGGGATCATTAGACATATAACCAATGGAGTAAATATGAACAATTGCTGATATCATTGTAACTACTACTAGCATTACTGAAGATAATGCATCAATTCTGATTGCCCAGTTAATTTCTAATGATCCAGATTTTATCCATGAAAAAATAATTATATTACTATTATAGTCTTGTGTAATTACATTATAAAAAACTATAATAGATAATATTGCTGAAATCGAAACTGATAGACTTGTAAGAATTTCTGAATTTCTTTCTCCAATAAACTTTCCAAAAAAACCTGAAATAAATGAAGCTAGTAACGGCAAAAATAAAATTATATATTCCATTTACCCTTTAAGTTTATCTATTTCCTCAACTCTTATAGTTCCAGCATTTCTATAGTAAACTACTATAATTGCTAAACCAATTGCAGCTTCTGCTGCCGCTACAGTTAAAATAAATAATGTAAATATTTGTCCAGTTATATCTTGTGTATACATTGAAAAAGATACTAAATTAATATTTACTGCTAATAAAATTAATTCTATACTCATTAATATTACGATTATATTTTTTCTATTTAAAAAAATTCCTACAACACCAATTGTAAAAATAATTGCTCCTAAGGTTAAGTAATGTCCTAAACCTATTTCAAACATCTATATCAACTCCTTTATTTTTTTGTACTTCGACTAATTCTATTCCCTCTGATCTTTCTCTTGATATTTGTTTAAAATAGCTTTGTCGTTTTATTCCAGATCTTTTTCTAAACGTTAAAACGATTGCCCCGATCATTGCTACAAGTAAAATCATTCCTGAGAGTTGAAATAAGTGGATATAATCGGTGTACAATACATAACCAATAGAGTGAGTATTTGTAATTTCTGATGATGTATTGTTAATTGAGCTGTTTGCTAACTCAGGTTTATATTTCCATCCACCAATTACAATAACTAATTCAAAAAAAATTATAATACTTACTAGTAAACCAATGGGTATATGTGAGCTTCTTGAAGATGATTTAAACCATTGATTTGATTGCTTTGTAACATTTAACATCATAACCACAAATAGAAACAAAACTGCTACAGCACCAACATAAACAATTAGCATTATCATGCCTAAAAATTCTGCTCCCATCATGATAAATAGACAAGATATGCTTATGAAATCTAAGATTAAAAAAAAAACTGAATGAACAGTATTTTTGGAAACTGTTACCATTATTGCTGATATAATTGCTATAAATGCAAAGGCAAAAAAAAAGATTGAGTGTGCTATCATTTAATTATCTATACGGATTGTCAGCTTTAATGTTTGCCTCTAATATATTTTCCCATCGATCTCCATTTTCAAGCAATTTTTCTTTATTGTAATAAAGTTCTTCTCTAGTCTCAGTGGCGAATTCGAAATTAGGTCCTTGAACAATCGCATCAACAGGACATGACTCTTCACATAAACCACAATATATGCACTTCAACATATCTATATCATACCTTGTTGTTTTTCTGCTTCCATCTGCTCTTTCTGTAGATTCAATAGTAATTGCTTGAGCTGGACAAACTGCTTCGCACAATTTACATGCTATACAACGTTCTTCTCCATTTGGATATCTTCTTAAAGCATGCTCACCTCTTGCTCGTGGACTTATTTTTCCTTTTTCAAAAGGATAATTTATTGTTTTTTTTGATTTAAATACTTCTTTAATTGCAATAACTAAACCTGATAAGAAATCTAGCATCAATATTGTTTTTAAAATTCTACTAATTTTCATAATTAATTTTTTGGTAGCAAGTCAAAGTAAAGTAAAAAACCAGATGTTAGTATTAACCAAATTAAAGATAATGGTAGAAAAATTTTCCATCCTAATTTCATTAATTGATCATATCTATAACGTGGTACAATAGCTTTTACCAATGAAAATAAAATAAATAAAAATAATATCTTTATTATTAGCCAAATTGGACTTGGTATAATGCTAAATGGAAATATATCTATAGGTGCTAACCATCCTCCAAGAAATAAAATTGATCCTAGAGCACACATTAATAAGATATTCGCATACTCACCAAGCCAGAACATTGCGTACATCATTCCTGAATACTCAGTTTGGTATCCCGCTACTAACTCAGCTTCAGCTTCAGGAAGATCGAAAGGTGGTCTATTTGTTTCAGCTAATGCAGAAATAAAAAAAATAACAAACATTGGAAAAAGAGGAATAACGAACCATATTTTTTGTTGGGCCATCACAATATCTGTTAGATTTAAAGAACCCACGCATAACAAAACATTTATTATAATTACTCCAATTGATACTTCGTAAGAGACCATTTGTGCAGCTGATCTTATAGCTCCTAAAAACGGGTATTTAGAGTTTGAAGCCCATCCACCCATTATTATTCCATAAACTCCCAAGGATGAAACTGCAAATATATATAGGATACCAACATTTATGTTCGCTAAAACAAAAGACTCGCTAAATGGTATAACTGCCCATGCAATCATTGCTAGTGTCATAGTGATAATTGGGGCCAATATAAATATAAATTTGTTTGAACTTGCGGGGATAATGACTTCTTTAAAAATGTACTTTAAGGCATCTGCCAAAGATTGTAATAAACCAAAGGGACCAACTACGTTTGGTCCTCTTCTTTTTTGTACTAATGCCCAGACTCTTCTATCTAACCAAACTATCATTGCTACAGCAGTTAGTAATGGTATTAATAAAAATATAATTTTATAGGTTTCCTCTAAAATAGTATAAAGAATTTCAATCATTAGCCATCAGTTCCTGTAGACTTAATTTTAATTTGTGATTTTCTGCATTCATTCATGGTTTTTGAGGCTCTAGAAATAACGTTTGAATAATAATAATCAACTGGATCAACTACTATCTTTTCATTAATAAAATTTTTATCAAATGTTTCATCTAATTTATTATTTTTAATATTTATTTTTAAATAATTTAACATACTACCCATTAATTTATCTTTATCTTCGTAAAGTTTTTTTCTTTTTAATAGCCCTGAAAGTTCATTAATTATTGCCCAATCCTCCTTAGCGTAACCAGGGGGATATGATGCCTTAAAAGATTTTTGAATTTTTCCTTCTAGATTTGTAAAATGTCCATCCTGCTCCGTATATGCAGATCCTGGTAATACAATATCTGCATGGTCAGCACCTTTATCGCCATGGCTTCCTATATATATAACAAATTCATTTTTTTTTTTAAAATCTAAATTATCTTGTCCGAATAAAATAATTAAACTAAAATTATTATTCTTAAGACTTTCTAAAATTAAATTTCTTCCATTTCTAGAACTAATAATATCTAAATCGTAACCTCCAACAGTAGATGCATTATTTGAGAGTATATTTAATGCATTCCAATACTCATTAATTTTATTATTATCTTTAAGAAATTTTTTAATTTTATTTAAAAAATAACCTGAGGATTTTAATTTAAAGAAAGTTTGACCAATCAAAAATATTGGAAACTTTGAATTTTTTATTAAATTAAAAGTATTACCTTTTTCATTTAATATTTCGTCTAATGTATTTAAGTCATTCTTGATAGTTTCATAAGGGTAATTTAAATTGCCAACATCACCCATTGAAATAATTTTTGTGTTATTCTTCAGATATGATTTTCTAATTCTTGAATTTAATATAGTTGCTTCAAACCGTGGGTTTGCGCCAATTAGTAAAATTAGATCACTATTTTCAATTCCATTTATTTTGCTATTAAATAAATAATTTTCTCTTTCATTTATATTTACATGCATATCCTCTGATCTACTTTCTAAATTTTTTGATTTGATTGTTTTTTCAAAAAATTCTTTAGCTATATACATTGTTTCCATATTTGTTAAATCTCCCGTAAAACCTGCAATTTTATCGGGTGATGTATTTTTAATTTTATCAACAATAATTTTGTAAGCATCGTCCCAATTTATTTTCATAAATTTTTCACTTTTTTTTAAATACGGAGTGTCTATTCTTTGAAATTTTAGTCCGTCACATGCGTATCTCGTTTTATCTGATATCCATTCTTCATTAATATCCTCGTTTATTCTTGGTAATATTCTTTTTACTTCCCAACCATATGTGTCTACTCGAATATTTGATCCTACAGCATCCATTACATCTATAGTTTCAGTTTTTTTTAATTCCCATGGTCTAGCCTCAAAAACATATGGTTTTGAAGTTAGCGCGCCTACTGGGCACAAATCAATTACATTGGCAGACATTTCTGATTGCATAGACTTCTCTAAGTAGGTAGTAATTTGCATATCCTCGCCTCTTCCAATGGCTCCTAATTCAGGAACTCCTGCTACTTCAGTTGCAAAACGTATGCATCTTGTGCAATGTATGCATCTCGTCATTTGAGTCTTTATTAGAGGACCCATATTTTTTTCAGGAACAAATCTTTTATTTTCTTTAAATCTTGATTTATCAATCCCATAATACATTGATTGGTCCTGTAGATCACACTCACCTCCTTGGTCACATACTGGGCAATCTAGAGGATGATTAGCCAAAAGAAATTCCATAACCCCTTTTCTAGCCTTCTCTACTTTTTCAGTATTTGTTTTAATATTCATTCCATCTGACACCGGCATTGCACATGAAGCTATTGGTTTTGGTGATTTTTCCATTTCTACAAGGCACATTCTGCAATTGCCTGCTATTGATAATTTTTCATGATAACAAAATCTGGGTATCTCAACTCCTGCTTGCTCGCAGGCTTGTAATACTGTTAGCCCTTCTTCTACCTCGATATCTATATCATTTACTTTTAACTTAAACATTTTTCTTTTCTAGTAAATGTTGATCAATTAAGTAAGGGACATTTTTATCTTTTTTAACAAGCGGATTAAAATTATTTCTACTCAAAATGTCTTTTTTAAAGTGTCTAATTAAACCTTGAACAGGCCAAGAAGAACCCTCTCCAAATGCGCATATTGTGTGTCCTTCAATTTGTTTTGTTACATCAAAAAGCATATCTACTTCGTCTTTGGAACATTCTCCCTTTGCCATTCTTT
>CAZBRW010000027.1:0-2771 GCA_964494555.1 uncultured Candidatus Pelagibacter sp.
TCATTAAATTCTTTTAAAAAAAGTAGGTATTTTAAAATGTCAAAATCTAATGTTTCATATGATATAAAGAGATTTTCAGGCATTAAGAGAGATTATAAAGATGAAGAAGTTGAAAGATTAAGAGGATCTATCAAAATTAACTATTCGATGTGTGAACATCAATCAAAAAAATTATGGAACTTGCTGAATACAGAACCATATGTGAATACACTTGGATCTTTATCAGGTAACCATTCTGTACAGCATGCTAAAGCTGGCTTGAAAGCTATCTATGTAAGCGGTTGGCAGGTAGCAGCAGACGCAAACACAGCTGGAGAGATGTATCCTGACCAATCTTTATATCCATTTGATAGTGCTCCAAAATTAGTTGATTCTATAAACAATGCACTTGTAAGAGCAGACCAAATTCAACATATGGAAATCAAAGATGGAGATATGAAAACAGAAGACAAAGTTGATTATATGTTACCAATAATAGCTGATGGCGAAGCAGGATTTGGAGGACCATTAAATGTTTTTGAGTTAACAAAAAAATTTATTAAAGCAGGTGCAGCAGGTGTTCATTTCGAAGATCAACTAGCTAGTGAGAAGAAATGTGGACATATGGGTGGTAAAGTATTGATACCAACTTCTACAGCAGTGAGAAATTTGAAAGCAGCAAGACTTGCAGCTGATATTGCAGATGTACCTCTAATAATTTTAGCAAGAACAGATGCAAACGCTGCAAAATTAATTACAAATGATTTTGATGAAAATGATAAGCCTTTTTTAACTGGTAAAAGATCTCCAGAAGGTTTTTATTATGTAAAAGAAGGAATTGAGCAAGCAATTTCCAGAGGATTAGCCTATGCTCCTTATGCAGATTTAATTTGGTGTGAGACAGCAACTCCGAATTTAGAGGAAGCAAAAAAATTTGCAGATGCCATTCATAATAAGTTTCCTGGAAAAATCTTAGCATATAATTGCTCACCGTCTTTTAATTGGAAAAAACATTTATCTGAACAAGAGATATCGACGTTTCAACAAAACATTGCCGAAATGGGTTATAAGTTCCAATTTATAACTCTTGCAGGATTTCATACACAAAATATTGCGATATTTGAGTTAGCTGAGAGTTATAAGAAAGACGGTATGACAGCTTATTCTAGAATACAACAACAAGAATTTGAAAAAGAAAAAGATGGATACACAAGTGTAAAACATCAAAGAGAAGTTGGAACTTCATACTTTGATGCTGTTTCAAATACAATAAGCGGCGGATCAAGCTCTACAACTGCAATGGAAGGTTCTACAGAGTCTGAACAATTTTAGAGAATAAAATGCTTGCGAGTGCATTATTATTAATAATTAGCTACTTTTTTTTTAGATACACTGTTGCATGGATAGAATATTATAACCAGACAGATCCAAGAATGCCGAATTCGATTTGGCGTTACACCTGTGATTATAAAGTAATCGGAAAGAGAGATATCTGTGATTTGGATGATAAGCCGTTTGTAAGGCAAAGACGCAAAAGGGATACAATAGTAACTATTATGTATTTTATTGTTGTCTTGGGATTTGTATTTTCACTATACTTTTTATCTGGATTACTTTTAGCGATTTTATAGTAATAATTTAATGACTTTTTAATTTCTGAACCTGGTCCCATGCTAAATTTACAGCTCTAATTTTTTTTTTACTCTCTTCTAAAACTTCTTCAGGAACTCCTTTGCTCACCAGTAAGTCTGGATGGTGTTCTTTACTTAATTTTAAGTATCTTTTTCTAATTGTTTGAATATTATCATCTGGACTGCTTTCTAAAACAAGGTAAGGGTTAAGTTTATCAGATGATTTTCTACCTTCTACAATCCCATTAAACTCAGTTTCATTTATACCAAAAATTTGAGATATATGTCTTATCATCTTTAATTCTTCATTACTGACATTTCCATCCGCTTCTGCAATGTAAAACAGAGTATTAATAACCTCTTCTAAAACATTAATATGACCTTTATAGAAATTTGCAATTTGCTTTGCATAGGGCTCATAACCGATACTTTCCTCTTTTGCTTTATTAAATATTTTTCCAATTTGGTCTATTTCATTTTCAGGAATTTTTAGTTTATCCTTAACAGCAATTAATTCCTCTCGACTAACTTGACCATCTGCTTTGCTGAGCTTGGCTGATAAAACAATTAACGAAAGTGCAAATACTTTTTGTCCTTGAGCTTCTGAACCAAATTCTGAAGTTGCTCTTGCTCTTGATATTTTTCCTCCAAGCAAAGAACCTAATAACATTCCAAAAGGTCCTCCAAGTGAAAAACCTATCATTCCACCAATTAAACTTCCCCAAATAGACATTATTTTAAAAGATGATCAATTAAATTTTTCATATTTCGTTTTATATTTCCATTAGTAATTGATCTTCCTATGACCAGCCAGTCACTTCCCATCGTTACAGCTTTTTTGGGAGACATTACTCTTTTCTGATCATTCAATTTACTATTTAATCTAATGCCAGGGGTAATAATTTCCCCTTTAAATATTTTTCTTACTAATTTTAATTCGTGTGGGCTACATACGATAGCATCTAATTTTGCTTTATTAGCTAATTTAGCCTGATGTTGAACTAAATTTTTAATACTTCTTTTATATCCTATTTCTTTTAAAGAATTATCATTTAAAGATGTTAATGTTGTAACACCTACAAGCTTCATTTTTCCAGATACTTTTTTTGACATTTTAAGCGCCTCTAAGCCCGAGCTAATATGGATTGTTAAATAATTTAC
>CAZBRW010000027.1:2871-9642 GCA_964494555.1 uncultured Candidatus Pelagibacter sp.
GCAAAACCTCTTAATTCAACTCTTTCTCCATTCTTTAATGCTATTCTAATCTCCTCAATAAAAATATTAATGATTTTTGTTAAATCTTTAGAATAAAAATTAGGATATTGATTTGCTAAATTTTTAATTAGTTTTGATTTTACTAATCCCAATTTTCTACTTACTCTTCTTTCTTTTTCTTTAATTTATCAGATAAAGATGAAAAAGGTAAATTTTTTCCTGATAATGGTGAAGAAAATTTATTTACAGCTTCTCGGTTTGTAAGTTCTTCTAAAAGTTTAATACTTAAGCTCACTTTTCTTTTATCAAAATCTAATTCTAAAATGGCAGCATCAATTCTTTCGCCACCTACAAAACGTGATGGTCTTGCATCAGCAGAATTTATTGCAATTTGTGATTTTTTTATTGTAGTTGTTACTTCACTCCCCTCAGGCTTTACAACAAGCCCTTTCGAATCTGACGAAATTACATTTACTGTGATTGTGTCGTTAATCTTTTTATCTTTAAACCAGTCAAAAGGATCTTTTTGAGTTTGTTTTAATCCAACTCTTATTTTTTGTTGATCTTTTTTAATTTCAAGTATTTTAACTTTTAGTTTATCACCCTTCTTATATTTATTTAATTCTTCTTCTCCATTTTTTGAATAAGATAAATCATTACAGTGTAAAAACCCATCAATTTCAAAATTTTCAAGATTTAGATAGATTGCATATTCATTAATATTATTAATAGTACCTGAAATCTCACTGCCTAAAGGATATTTTTTTTCTAGTTCGTCATATGGATTAGGTAAGGCTAGTCTATGTGAAATTGAAACTCTTCTTTTATCTTTATCTATTTCAGTTATTACACAATCAATTTCGTCACCAATTTTAAACATTTTTTTTGCTGATACATTTTTTTTAGTCCAGCTTAATTCAGAAGTATGAAGTAAGGTTGTTAGACCAGGCTCCAATTCACAAAACGCACCAAAGTCCATTATTTTGTGAACTTTAACTTTATAAATTTTATTTAGTTCGTAGTTTGATATATGTTCAAATGGATCAGGTGAAAGTTGTTTTATTGAACACCCTACTTGTAATTTTTCTTTATCTACAGTTATTACTTTTATATCGTGTTTATCGCCTACGTTGAAAACTTCTTCCGGGTGATTTATTCTTGAGTAGCTTATTTCTTGCAAGTGTACTAAAACGTCTAATTCAGAGTTAACATCAAAAAAGCAACCAAAAGAACTATATCCTTTAACTATAGCATTTTTAATTATGTCTCCAACTTTATATTTTTCTACAATTTTTGCTTTATCTTCTTTTTTACTAGACGAAATAATTTGTCTTCTTGATACGCAGGCATTACCTCTTAATTTGTCTAATTTTATAATAGCAAATTTTTGCTCTTGATTTAATAAATGGGTAATATCTTTCAATGGTTTGTCAGATACTTGGGACCCAGGGCAGAACATTAGTGAGCCAGTCTTAGAGTGTTCAACAATCACACCACCTTTACATTTTGATGTTATTTTTCCAGTAATGGGTTCGTTATTATCATATGCTTTAACTAACATGTCCCATCCTTTAATTTTTTGTGCTTTAGATGCTGACACTAAAACATCTCCGTTTTTATCTTCAATTTTTTCTAAATATACAGATACACTTTCTCCAATTTTTAACTTATCTTTAAGTCCAATAGAATTCATTTCATTTACATCCAAAATTGGTTCTGATTTTAATCCTTCAATAAAAAGAAATACAAATTTATCAGTTATTTTTGTAATTTTTCCCTCAACAATTTTTCCTTCGATGATATTCTTTAATTTGGAATGTTGACTATTTAATAGTTTTTCAAATTCTTTATTAACTGAGTTATTTAAATCTTTATATACTTCCATATTTATTTTTTAAAAGCATGCTTTTGTAGTTAAATTTATTGTATTAATCAAGCCCATTTTTATAAATTTTATCAAAATTATATTAATTTATTTTAGCACCTAATTTCATAACTAACTTATTAAATGAGGGAAAAGAAGTTTTAATTGAATCAGGGTCATTAATTATCCATTTTCCTCCCAATGTTAAGCCTGCAATTACTGCCAACATATAAATTCTATGATCTTTTAAATAAGATTTTATTCTGTAAGTTTTTTTTAATTGTAAATTTGGATTTCCGTAAATTTTAATCCCATGGTTAGAAATTTTATTTGTTTTTACACCAATCATTTTCAAAATCTTAATTCCCCAATCTAATCGCTTTGATTCTTTTTTATTTAATTCCTCTAGCCCCCTAAAAATACTTGTTCCTTTTGCAACAGAGGATGCTAAAAATAATAACAACATTTCATCAATTGCTGAGGAGTTAAATTTTTTAGGACAATTAATACTTTTTAATTTTTTTGCACTTTTTATATGAATATCGCCCACTTTTTCTCCTTTGTATTTCCTTTCATTTCGAAAATAAATTTTTGATCCCATCAAATTAAGAATTTTAATCATGCCAATTCTGGAAGGATTTATATTTACATTTTTTATTGTAAGCGAAGAATTTTTATTTAAGGTTGTTAAAACTATAAAAAAAGCAGCGGACGAAATATCACCCGGTATATTATATGAAAAACTCTTGAAATTTTTTCTGCCTTCAACTTTTATAAAATCAAATTTTTCATTTTTTTTAACTTTTATTGGTACATTGATAGCATTTTTAAAAAAAAGTTCTGTATGATCTCGTGATTTAATACATTTTAAATTTGTTATTCCAGGCGCAAATAAAGCTGCCATCATAACAGATGACTTGCATTGCGCAGATCCCCTTGTCTCATTATAATTAATGGGTCTAATAAATTTTGTACCTTTTATTAAAAAGGGTAAAGTATTTTTTTTAATTTTAAATAAAGCTCCAAATTCTTTTAATGGGTCAACTATTCTTTTCATATCTCTTTTTTTAAGTGAATTGTCCCCTGTTACTCTTATGTATTTTGGAGAATTAATTAGTATTGCAGATAATAATCTAGCCGCAGTCCCTGAATTTCCAGCATCTAAATTCATATTATTTTTATACTCATATCCGTAAAGCCCATTTCCATAAACTTCACAAATTTTTTTTTTTATCTTTATTTTGATTCCAAATTTTCTAATACATTTTAAAGTATTAATTATATCTTGAGCATTTGATAGATTATAAGCAACACTTTTGCCGTGTGCCAGTGAGGAAAGTATTAAAAATCTAATGCTAATTGATTTATCACCAGTAATATTTTTTATAATTTTAATATAAGGTTTAATTTTATTATTAATGACAACTGGATTTTTCATTTATTAATTAATCTTAAAAGTATTTCCAAAATAAGCAGATTTTGCATTTTTATCATTAATTAATTCTGTTGGCGTTCCGTAACTAATTATTTTTGAATTTGATAATACTAGAGCTATATCAACGCAAGAAAGTAAATCTCTTGCTTGGTGGTCACATATTATTATTGTTATTCTCGATTTTGTTTGAAGGTTAACAATTATTTGCTGCAAGGTATTAATAGAAATTATATCTAAAGCTGCAAAAGGCTCATCTAGTAATAAAATTTTAGGTTCCCCCAATAGAGATAAAGCAATCGCAAGTCTTTTTTTTTGTCCACCCGAAAGATGTTTTGCTTTAACATTAATAACTGAGTCTAATTCGAATTCACTAATAATTTGATTTATTTTAGAGACTCTTGTTTTTTCGTCACTTATGAGAATCTCACCTACTGCAATTAAGTTTTCCATAAGTGTTAAATCATGGAAGTAGCCTGAATATTGAGGGCAATATCCTATTCGATGTTTAGATGACCTAAAGCTTATAGGTAGGTTTGTTACATTATTTTGATTTATTAAAATATTTCCATAATCGGGTTTTATTAATCCAATTATCAAATTAAATATAGTAGATTTACCAACTCCATTAGGACCAAGCATTCCTAAAATTTGCCCTTCATTAACTTTAAAAGAAACCTCATCTAAAACTTTTCTTGCTCCAAAAGATATAGAAACTTTTTCAAGTTCGATTATTGGTTTTTGTTTTTTAAACGATTTTATTCTGAACTTTTTTATTTGGGCCATATTAGTTTAAATAACTTATTTTTACCTTTTCTTCACTATCATTCATTGATATTTGAGCTTTTTTATTTACTAAATTTAGCAAAACTTTGTCAGCCTCAAGCCTTCCTTCTTCACTGATGTAAACTACATTATCTCTAATTTTTACCATCTTATCATCAAAGAGTAACAGCAACTCATTTGAACTTATTTTGTGATCAAGATAAGAGGATAGCACTTCATCGTAAAAAAGTGTCTCGGAAGTCTTTCTATCATAGTATGCATAATTTGATACTATTTCAATGATCTCCTGATTTACGAAAGTAATTTTTGCATATACATAACTCATTTTTATTTTATCAAAATTATTTTGATTAATCTCACCAGTTTTTGCCTCTATCAGATATCTATTTCCTTCATTATCAAAGGATGAGTAATTAATATTTTCAATTATATTTAAACTATCTTTTGTTTCCTCAGTTTTAGACTTTACCCTTTCGGTTTGAAGTACTTTATTACTTTCATAAAAATTAGAAAAAAATAAAGTAATTGAGATTAAAATTAGCATTAGATAAAAAAAATATTTTATATAAACGGTCATTAAGTAATATTTGCTTCTAAAATATTATGAATATGAATTATTCCTATAGATCTATTTTTTTTTTTATTTTTATAAACACATAAACTAGTTATTTTACCATCATTCATAATCGATAAAGCTTGAGCTGCCAACATATCCTTGTCAACTGCAATTGGCTTTTTACTCATAATTTTTTTTACTTTTAAATCTTTAATATCTTTATTTTTCTGAGCAGCTCTTTTAATGTCACCATCGGTAATAATACCAACAGTATTACCCATTTTATTGGTTACAATTATTACACCTAATTTTTTTAAATTAATAACATTTATAGCTTTCTTCATTAATTTATTTTCATTTATGATAGGTAGTTTTGAACCAGAAATCATTAAATCCTCAACAGTTTTTAGCTTTGTAGATAACGATCCAGAAGGATGAAATTTTTTAAAATCTAATTTACCAAATTTTTTAGCACGCATACAAGCAATTGCTAGCGCATCTCCAATACTTAGTTGAACAATTGTTGAGCATGTTGGAACAATATTTGCTAAGTCTGCCTCACTTACTTTTGGTAAATGTAAATTAATATTTGAGTTTTTGTAAAGTAAAGAATTTTTTTTGGAAGTAATTCCTATTAATATAATTTTTTTATTTCTTGAGGCAAATTGAATAATATTTTTTAGCTCATTACTTTCTCCACTAAGACTTATTAATATTAAAACATCATTGGAGCTAATTTGACCCATATCACCATGGCTTGCATTTGATGCGTCTAGAAAAAATGATGGAGTTCCCGTAGATGCAAAAGTTGCTGAAATTTTTTTTGCTATTATACCTGACTTTCCTACTCCAGATAGTATAATCTTACCATTTTTACATTTCAAGACTGCTTCTACAGCTTTATTAAAAGAAAAATTTATATTTGATTTCAACTTTTTTAAAGAAAGTATTTCTTTTTCAATTACATCTTTTGCAATATGTATAAAATTATTTTTTTTCATTTTATTTAATGAGACCAAATATCTTCTTTAAAAGATGCAAGATCTAAATTTACTCTCGTTTTTAAAAATATTTTAGATTCATTGTATAGATCTAATCTGTTTTCTCTTTTTAAAATTTTTGTTAATGAGTCGTATATTTTAATTAAATAAAGAACATCATTTGCACAATAGCTTAATTGTTTGTCTGATAAATCACCTCCAAAATCAGAACTTTGGAGTTGTTTACTTATATCAATTCCAATAAATTCCTTTATCAAATCTTTTAATCCGTGTTTATCTGAATAGCTTCTTCCAATTTTACTCATAATTTTTGTACACTCTATATTCTCAATTTCAACTCCTAAGTATTTTTTTATAAAGGCATAATCAGCCCTAGCGTAATGAAATATTTTTTTTACTTTTTGGTCATTTAATATTTTTTTTAAATTTGGAGAATTGTAATTATTTTTATTTAATTTGATTATATGAGCGTCATTTTTTCCAGATGAAAGTTGAATTAGGCAAAGTCTATCTCTATTTAAATCTAGGCCTGTAAATTCACTATCTACAGCAATTTTGTCACCTAAATGTATTTCAGCTGGTAAATCTTCCTCGTGTAATTTAATATTAGAACTCATTTTATTTATAAAGATATATATATGAAACCAAAAGAAATTCTAGTATTCGGTGCATCTGGTCAAATTGGAAGGCATCTTATTAGAAAGCTTACTAAAAATAACTATAAAGTCATTGCTGTAACAAGGAATTACCACCAAAAAGCTTACATTTTAAAAACTCAGGCAAACCCTGGCTATCTAGAGATTGTAGAGTCCAGTATTTACGATTTTGAAAAACTTTCAAACTTATTTCAGAAATCAGAAATTTGCATCAATCTAATAGGTATATTGAACGAAAATAAATCAAATACATTTGATAAAATTCATTCTTTATTTCCATCTGTCTTAGCAAAGATGTCTAAAAAAAATGGACTTAAAAAATTTATACATATATCTGCCTTGGGAATTGATTTTTCTAACAAGAATAGCAGTTATTCTAAAAGCAAATTGGAGGGTGAAAAATTAGTTCATGAAAATTTTCCCCAAACAAATATATTAAGACCTAGCCTTGTTTATTCTGTCGACGACTCATTTAC
>CAZBRW010000028.1:0-9571 GCA_964494555.1 uncultured Candidatus Pelagibacter sp.
CAATTTAAATATAATCCTTTAATATGAGTTTTGTCTATTATTGGTGAGCCATCCATGGACATATCCATAATACCTCCCCAAGTTCTAAGCATTTTTAATTTACTTAGAAATGGAAACATTGCGATACCTTCGGTTAGTACATGTTGTAATGTTGGTAAATTTCCTCTTTGAGAATAACTATTGTAACCATCTAAATCACCACCCATAACCATTTCTCCTTTGTCAGATTGACTACAGTAGAAATGACCAGCTCCAAAAGTAACAACGTTATCTAAAATTGGTTTAATTGGTTCTGAAACACAAGCTTGAAGAAGATGTGTTTCTATCGGTAATGTCATATTTAATTTTTCTGCTAAAATGTTAGTGCTACCTGCAACACACAAACCTATTTTTTTTGCTTTTATATTTCCTTTTGAAGTTCTAACCCCTTTAATTTCTCCATTTGAAACATTAAAACCTTGAACTTCACAATTTTGGATAATATCTACTCCCATTGAATCAGCTTGACGAGCATATCCCCAAGCAACAGCGTCATGTCTTGCCGTTCCAGCGCTAGGTTGCATTAACCCACCGAAAATTGGAAATCTAACATTGTCAGAAAAATCTGCCATTGGAATAATTTTCTTCACCTCTTCTCTGTTTAAAAGAACGGCATCAATTCCATTTAACCTCATAGAGTTTCCTCTTCTAGAGTACGCATTCATTTGAGCATCTGAATGTGCTAGATTAATAATTCCTCTAGGAGAAAACATAACATTATAATTTAAATCCTGACTCATTTTGCGCCAAAGATCCATTCCAAACTCACTGAACAAACCATTTTCATCGTGCATATAATTTGATCTAATTATTGTTGTATTTCTTCCTACATTTCCTCCGCCTATCCATCCCTTTTCAATGATTGCAACATTTGTGATGTTGTGTTCTTTGGCTAGGTAATAAGCTGTTGCTAACCCGTGACCGCCACCTCCGATTATTATTACATCATATTCATTTTTAGGTGTTGGATCTTTCCAGGCCACATCCCAATTTTTGTGATTCGAGAGGGCGTTTTTTATAAGGCTAAAAACTGAATATTTTTGCATAATATTTTTTTTCTAAGTCTAATTTATTTCTTTAATTATTAAATAATAAAGTATAGAAATCTGCTCGAGAATTACAGAATTATTAGAGGTGCAAAATGGGCGCAGTTAAATCAGATATTGAAATAGCTAGAAAAGCTAAAATGAAGCCAATTAAGGATGTTTTATCTAAAATTAATGTGCCAGATACAGCCTACGCATTTAGTCCACAAGGTCGACACATAGCTAAGCTAAACCTAAACTATATTGATACTCTGAAGAAGAAAAAGGATGGGAAATTAATCTTGGTTACTGCGATTAATCCAACACCAGCAGGTGAAGGAAAAACAACTGTTTCTGTGGGATTAGCTGACGGACTGAATAAAATTGGAAAAAAAACAACTGTATGTCTTAGAGAGCCTAGTTTAGGACCTTCTTTTGGTGTCAAAGGAGGTGCCGCTGGAGGGGGTTACTCCCAGGTTGTTCCAATGGAACAAATTAATTTACATTTTACTGGTGACTTTCACGCTATTACATCAGCGCACAATTTATTATCAGCATTGATTGATAACCATATTTATTGGGGAAATAAATTAAATATAGATGTAAGAAGAGTTGTTTGGAATAGAGTTATGGACATGAATGACCGATCGCTTAGATCAATTGTAGTGGATCTGGGAGGTGTTGCCAATGGATATCCAAGACAAGATGGTTTTGATATTACAGTTGCTTCAGAAATAATGGCAATATTTTGCTTATCAAAAAATTTAAAAGAGTTAGAAAATAGAATTGGAAATATAACAATAGGGTATACAAGAGAGAAAAAACCAATTTATGCAAAAGATTTAAAAGCTCAAGGTCCAATGACTGTGCTATTGCAAAGAGCACTTAGACCAAATGTTGTACAAACATTAGAAAATAATCCTGCAATTATTCATGGTGGTCCTTTTGCAAATATTGCACACGGATGTAATTCGGTTATAGCAACAAAAACGGCTTTAAAATTATCTGATTATGTTGTAACAGAAGCTGGATTTGGTGCTGACCTTGGAGCAGAAAAATTCATAGATATTAAATGTAGAAAATCTGGATTAAAACCTTCTTGTGTTGTTATTGTTGCAACTATAAGAGCTTTAAAAATGCATGGTGGAATTGATAAGAAACAACTAAAAAAAGAAAATATGTCAGCTCTTATTAAAGGTTTGGTTAATTTAGAAAGACATATAATTAATATGAAGAAATTTGGCTTACCTGTTACTGTAGCAATTAATAAATTTATTCACGATACTCGTAAAGAAGAAAATGCAGTAATAGATTTTTGTAATGGATTAGGTGTAAAAGCAAATTTGTGTACGCATTGGGCCGAAGGTGGTAAAGGAACAAGAAATTTAGCTAAAACAGTTGTTGAATTGTCTTCTAAAAATAAAAGTAAATTTAAATTTCTTTACGAAGATAATTTACCATTGTTCCAAAAAATAGAAAAAATTGCTAAAGAGCTTTATAGAGCTAGTGAAGTAATTGCAGACACAAAAATACGATCACAGTTAAGGGAATACGAAGCTTTAGGTTTTAAAAAATTACCAATATGTATTGCAAAAACCCAATATAGTTTTACTACTGATCCAAATTTGAAAGGTGCACCTCAAGATCATGTGTTGCAAATTAGAGGTTTAAGATTATCCTCTGGAGCTGAATTTTTAGTGGTATTTTGTGGAGCAGTAAATACCATGCCTGGACTTCCTAAGGTTCCGGCTGCAGAGTCTATAAAACTAAATTCAAAAGGTGAAATAGAAGGTTTATTTTAACTTAATTATTTCGTCCCAAAAATCCTTAGCTAAATTAATACCTGTTAAATCCCTAAATTGCGGAAGTCCTGTGGGAGATGTTACGTTAATATCTCCAATTAGATTTCCGGAGACAAAATCTATACCTGCAAAAAAAATATTGTCTTTCTTAAGTTTTTTTGCAATTTTTACTGCTATTCTTTTTTCTTTTACAGTTAGTCTACATTTTATAGCAGTTCCACCTTGTGAAAGGTTGGATAGAAATGAATTATTTGATGGCACTCTAGTAATACATCCTTTAACTTTTCCATTTATTATAAAAATTCTTTTATCTCCTTTTTTAATTTCTGGTAAAAATTTTTGGACCATAATATGACCATTTGATTTTAAAAAATTTAAAACTATTTTTAATTTCATTTTATTTTCTAAAAAAATAATATTCTTTCCAGAATAGCCATGTATTGGTTTTAAAACAATTTTTTTATATATTTTTAAAAATTTCCTGATCTCATTGATATCATTAGTGAAGATTGTATCTGGCATGAATTTATGAAACTGTGCAGAGTAAAACTTTTCTGAAACATTTCTTACAGCTTTTGGGTTATTTAATACTAAAGTTTTTTGATCTAAACAGTCTAAAAAGAATGTCCCAGTAATATATTTCATATTAAACGGAGGATTTTGTCTCATAAGTACATATCTTGCATTTGAAAGACAAAAATTTTTTGTACTTATAATTTTATAGAAATTTTTTTTTTTATTATTGAATTTAACATTTTTAATTTTTGCAAATACTCTTCCATTTTTAAACATTAAATCATTTACTTTATACCAATAAATAGCATAACCTCTTCTCTGTGCTTCAATAGCTAACATTAGTGTTGTATCTGTTCTTACATTAATTTTTGAAACTTCATCGCCCTGAATGGCGATTATTTTTTTTTTTGTCATTTTTCTAATGTTTTTTCAGCCTTAGTTTTTTTCTCTTTGAGTATCTGTTCTATATTTTTTAAAAATATACTTTCGTCATTATTATTTTTATTTTTCAAATTTCTTTTTATCAAACCCTTTTTTGATAAATCAAAAAAAATTTTTCCCCATTCTAAAAAGGATTTGCCATTTATTTCTGTTTTAAGTCCTTTTTTAGGTGACTCAAAGTATGCATTCATAATTTCATTTTTATTCCAGTCCTTTACTATCTGATGCGTTTCATCAATATTACCATATAAAAGGCCTATGAAAAAAGCTGGACCTGCGCAATGACAGTTCCACTCACATGCATCTAGAGATCTAATCTCTAAATATTTTTTTAATCTTACTTCAGTAAAAATTGTAGACAAATGAAGTTCAAGATTTTTTTCATCTGCCAAATCTTCTTTAATTAAATCAGAATACTTTTTGCCTTCAGGAAATAAATATCCATTTTTTTTTTGTATAAATAATAATGGATAATTTAAAACAAAGTCTGCATACATTTCAAAAGATAGATCGTTTAAAAATATTTCTGGTAGACCACCTCTTGATGTGTGTTGCCAAACTTTTGAACGATACGATAGAAATCCACTTGGTTTATTTTCTTTAATTGCAGAATTTGCAAACAATCCGATACTTAAAGGTGTCAAAAATGAAATTACTTTAAATTTTTTTTTAAAATCCTCTTCACTTTTATAGTCAATATTAATTTGAGTACCTGCAGTAAGGTACATCATATCAAGGCTTAACTCGCCATTTTTGGGCATTTCACTTGACATTACTTTGTATCTTTTTTTTGGATTGTTTGGAATATTTTCTAAATTTGAAAATGGATCATATCCAACAGATAATGTTTTTAAATTTACTTCCTCAGAAGCTAAATTTAATTTATCTTGAAACTCATATGATTCAGAGCAAACTTCATGAATATTTGTTAATTTTTCGCCTGATAATTCAATTTGATTCCCTGGTTCTAGTGTAATTGCTTTTTCGTTTTTTTTTAAACCAATAATATGTTCGTCTTCTTTAATAGGTTGCCAATCAAATCTTTCGATAAAAATATTAAAAATTTTTAATAAATCAGAATATTCTGCTCTCTTATAATGATTTTTTTTAAATAAAAACTTTTCGTTCTCAACTCCAATAAACTGTTCATTTTTATATCCAGAAATAAAGTAATTTATAATTTGTTCTTTAGATTTAATTTTCATTTAAATAATTAAGCCAATTTCTTAATTCCATCATTCGTAAATTTTTATTAGAAATATGATTTTCCTCTTCAATCATTTGGACATGGTTGTTTATTTCATTTTGATCTTTAAAGGCTTTCTTTTTAATTAATCTATCGGTTCTGAAGTGTATTAATCTTATCATCTTATCATAAGAAATTTCTGGATGATATTGTATCCCCCAAATATCACATTCTTTAATTTTAAAATTTAATCCTTGTACACTATTGATTGAATTTGATGATAAAAGAATTGAATTGCTAGGTATCTTTGACACTTCATCGAAATTAAAGGCAGGAGTATTAAAATCATTATTTTTATTTTTATATAATGAATGTTTTAAACCATTCTCATTAATTTGAATTTTGTGAGCAATTCCTCTATGGGTTCCTTTTTCACATTTTTTTACTTCTCCTCCAGCCGCAGTAACAGCTACTTGCATCCCCCAACAAATTGCAAGCATTTTTTTTATTTTATTCTGACACTCTTTCATAAAATCAATTTGTCTTCTTATTTCAATCGTATTATCATAAATGTTTAAACTACTTCCACCCCAAATAAGTCCGTCATATTCATTTAAGTTTTTTAAATTCTCAAATATTTTTGGATCAGAAGATGGATTGGCAACATCTATCTCTAAATCTTTAGTAAAATAAGAAATACTATCTTTCAAACTTTCTGTATGTGTTTTAATACCTACGTTTGTAAATTGTTGGTTTTCTTCTTTTAAATTCCCTTCAACAATTAATATTTTTTTCATTAAAATAAATCGCCTTTCAAACTTTGCTGATACAATTTTTTCATATCCTCAAGGTGAAGTTTTGTTGGATTAGTGGATGTTGAGGGATCCTCAAGTGCCATTTTAGACAATAATTGTAAATCAAAATGATCTTCACTGATTACTTCGGATAGTTTATGAGGAATATTTAATTCATTTCTTAATTCTAATATCCAATTCAAAAAACTTTTAAAATCTTTTTTTAAATCTAGATAATCGCAAATAGACATTATTCTTTTTTCTATAGCACTTTTGTTATATGTAAGTACATAGGGCATAAAAATCGCATTTGATAATCCATGATGTATATTAAATTGTGCATTTATTGGATGACTTAAAGAATGAATTGCACCAAGACCTTTTTGAAATGCAGTAGACCCCATACTTGCTGCAGCCAACATATCCGATCTAGCTTCTAAATTTTTTCCATCTTTAAATGCAGTTATTATTGATTTTTTAATTAGTCGCATCCCTTCAATTGATATTCCATCGGCCATTGGATGAAAGCCAGGAGCACAAAATGCTTCGAGATTATGTGCTAGCGCATCCATACCAGTTACAGCTGTTAATCTAGGAGAAAGATCTATAGTCAAAACTGGATCTAGTATTACAATTGATGGTAACAATTTTGGGTGAAAAATTATTTTTTTTACTCCTTCTTTTTTATTTATTATTGCTGATGCTCTTCCAGTCTCAGAACCTGTACCTGCAGTAGTTGGAACAGCTATTATAGGAGCAATCTTGTCATTATTTGCTCTTTTCCAGTAATCTCCAATGTCTTCAAAATCCCATATTGGTCTTGATTGACAAGACATAAATGCGATAGCTTTTCCAACATCAAGCGCACTTCCACCGCCTATTGCAATTACACCATCACAAGCTTTATTTTTAAATACATCTACTCCTTCTTCGACATTTTCACCAATTGGATTTCCTGAAAAATTTGAAAAGACATTTAATTCTTTAAGTTTATTTTTAGTTTCAGATATAATTTCTATAATAAAAGGTAAATTTACTAGATCTTTATCAGTAACAAATAAAGCTTTACTTATTTTTAAATTAACACAGCCATCAACTAAATCTTTTATTCTGTTCTCTCCTACCCAAATTGTTGTTGGATAATTCCAATTAAATTTCATATTATATATAAACTAAATTTTAAGTTTTTTATTATTTAGTATTGTTCTAATTAAATTATTCATTAAGGGAATATTGTTTTTGTTAATTTTCTTTAACACAAAAGGTCCTATTTCTCTAATAAGTTGTTCCCCTTCAATTGTGTCTTTTAACATGAATTTTTTTTTAGCAGCTTTAAAAGTATATCCCTTGCCCAAATAGCTTCCCATTTTACTATTTCGGCCTCCAGCCGCACTTACATATAAATCACCGACTCCTGCTAATCCTAAAGTTGTAGGTTCTTTACCTTTGAAATATTTTGTCAAATATTTCATTTCATTTATCGACCTTTGAAATAAACTAGAAGACGTATTCAAACTTTGTCCAGCACCAATAATCATAGCATAAATATTTTTTATAGCTGAGCAAACCTCAACACCGATTACATCTTTTGAAAATTCAATCAAATAATATTTTGTTGCTATCGATTTACCAATCCACTTAGCAGTCTTTATATTTTTATTAGCAATAATTACACTTGTTTGATTTTTTCTTCCAAGTTCTTTTGCTAAACATGGCCCTTTTAAAACTGAAATGTTTACTAGGCCGTAATTCTTTTTTAATTGTTCAGAAATTGTCAGTAATTTTTTTATCTTTTTTTCATATTTTAATCCCTTTGTAAGAACTAGAATTTTAGCTGTTGTTTTACAATCTCTAAGATATTTACCTATGAAATCAATCCCGGCTAAACTTAAAGCTATAACAATTAAATCAAATTTTTGTTTTAATAGTTCTTTAGAAAATTTTTTATATTTTAACTTTTTTGGAAGGTTGATTTTTAAACTAGAGTGAAATTTTTTTTTTGATGATAAGTCTTTGATAAAATTTTTATTATAAGGTTCTGTAATAATAACTTTATTATTATTCTCTAGACATGGTATTGTAAATGCAGAACCCATTGCCCCACCACCAATTACTAAAATATTTTTCATATCAGCTAAGTATCAAAAATTATTAACAACTTAGTTAATAAATACAACATATACGTGAAGAAATAATATTTGATAACTTTTATAAAGGTAAATTATTTTATTTTAAATTTCTTCATTTTATTAGTAAAATAAGCAAATAAATTTAAATTATAGATAATAAATGACTAAAGTAGCTATTATAGGAGCCGGGCCTTGTGGTTTATCGATGTTAAGGTCGTTTGAACAAGCGGAAAATAAAGGAAATAAAATTCCAGAAATAGTTTGTTTTGAAAAACAAGAAGATTGGGGTGGATTATGGAATTATAGCTGGAGAACAGGTTCTGACCAATACGGAGACCCTGTGCATAATAGTATGTACAGATATTTATGGTCCAATGGACCAAAAGAATGCTTAGAATTTGCTGACTACTCGTTTGATGAGCATTTTGGTAAACCTATACCATCTTTTCCTCCTAGAGAGGTTTTGTATGAATATATTATCGCTAGAGTTGGTAAAGGAAATTTAAAAAATAAAATTAAATTTAATACAAGAGTAATTAATACAATTTTTAAAAATAATAAGTTCGAGGTTAGCTACCAAGATAAAATTAATAACAAAATTTTAAAAGATAATTTTGATTATGTGGTAGTATCAACAGGACATTTCTCAGTACCTTATATACCTGAATATAAAGGTATGAGTTCTTTTCCTGGGAGAATTATGCATTCTCACGATTTTAGAGATGCAGAAGAGTTTAGAGGTAAAAATATAGTTGTATTAGGTAGTAGTTATTCAGCAGAAGATGTTGCGCTTCAATGCAATAAGTATGGCGCTAAAAGTGTGACGATAGGATATAGACATAATCCTATGGGATTTAAATGGCCAAATGGAATGAAAGAAGTTCATTATTTAGATAGGCTTGAGGGTAAGAAAGCATTTTTTAAAGATGGCACCGAGCAAGAAACCGATGTTGTAATTTTATGTACAGGATATTTGCATCATTTTCCTTTTTTAGAACAAAATTTGCAATTGAAAACAAGAAATAGACTATACCCACCTAAATTATATAAAGGTATTGTTTGGCAAGATAATCATAAACTCTTATATCTTGGTATGCAGGATCAATTTCATACATTTAATATGTTTGACTGCCAAGCATGGTATGCGAGAGATGTGATAATGAAAAAAATTAAAATTCCTGATGATAAAGAGATTGAAAAAGATATAAACAAATGGGTAGCAATTGAAGAAAAATTAGAAAATCCAGAGCAAATGATTGATTTTCAGACAGAATATACAAAAGAACTTTATGAAATGTCAGACTATCCAAAAATTGATTTTGAATTAATAAGAAAACATTTTAAAGAGTGGGAACATCATAAAGTAGAAGATATTTCAACTTACAGAAACAAATCTTTTTCATCACCAGTAACCGGTTCCGTTGCCCCTATTCATCATACTCCATGGGCAACTGCAATGGATGACTCTTCAAAAACTTTTTTAGACAAATAATCTAGGATTAATCAATGCCTAAGTGTTTTTTTCTTTTTTGGACATAAGCTCTAATTAAGTTATCAAATATTAAAGCTATAAAAGCTACACAAATACCAAGTGTTAATCCAATTCCTGCACCTTTTTTATCTGATAATGCTTTTAAAA
>CAZBRW010000029.1:0-9557 GCA_964494555.1 uncultured Candidatus Pelagibacter sp.
TTCTTAATGCGTCTGGCATAATACCAATTTTTGAATAATCATTTAAGGTCGAGGCTTTATCTCTTTTTGATAATTTTTTCCCATCAATTGTATGAATTAAAGGTATATGCGCAAAAGATGGCAGATCCCACTTCATAGCTTGATAAATTTGAATTTGTTTGAAGGTGTTAATTTTATGATCATCACCTCTGATTATATGTGTCATTTTCATCTTATGATCATCTACAGTCGCTGATAAATTATAAGTAGGCGTTCCATTATTTCTTAATATAATAAAATCTTCAATTGTATTATTATCAATTTTAACATTACCTTGAACTAAATCTTTTAAAACAGAAGTTCCATCGATTTTACTTTTAAATCTTATTACTGGTTTAATATTATTAGGCGCATCAGATTCTTTTTTATCTCTCCATTTCCTGTTATAAATGTAGGGAATTTTTTTTTGTAGGGCCCTTTTTTTTTGTTCTTCTATTTCCTCACTTGAACAATAACATTTATAGGCATGATCATTTTTAAGCAATTCATTTACTACTTTTATATGATCATCAATCTTTTTTGATTGTATATATTCTTCACCATCATAGTTTATACCGATCCATTTTAAAGATTCTATTATTTGATATTTATATTCATCTTTTGATCTTTCTTTATCAGTATCCTCTACTCTTAAAAAAAATTCACCATTTTGGTTTTTAGAATATAACCAATTAAATAGAGCTGTTCTAATGCCACCAATATGCAAAGGTCCTGTTGGTGATGGAGCAAATCTTGTTGCTACTTTTGTCATTAAAAATGTTTAGACTATTTTTTTAGAAGTTTCTATATAAAGATACTAAAACGCCTTGAACTTTAACCCTATCAGGACCAAAAATTTTAGTTTCATAGTTTCTATTTGCACTTTCAAGAGCAATCGTTTTGCCTTTTCTTCTAATTCTTTTAAGCATTGCTTCATGGTCATCAATTAGAGCAACTACTATTTTTCCGTTATCTGCTGTATTGGTTTTTTTAACAATAACTGTATCTCCTTCATTTATTCCAGCTTCTACCATAGAGTCTCCTTGAACTTTTAATCCAAAATATTCACCATTTTTTTCTAAATTAGATGGCAATGGAACTCTAGAAACTTCATTTTGTATAGCTTCCACAGGTGTTCCTGCAGCTATTTTCCCTAAAACTGGTATTTCATTAGAGGCTCCGTTTTCATTATTTTCTTCATCTAATCCACCCTTAATTACACTTGGCGAAAAACTGTTATAAATATCATTTGCAGATGCTGTTTCAGGCAGTTTTACAACTTCTAAAGCTCTTGCTTTATGAGCTAATCTTTTAATAAAACCCCTTTCTTCAAGGGCACTAATTAATCTATGAATCCCAGATTTTGATTTTAGATTTAAAGATTCTTTCATTTCCTCATAAGAAGGTGAAATTCCTGAGGATCTCAACTTCTTGTTGATAAATAAGAGCAGATTTTTTTGTTTTTTAGTAAGCATAGAACAAATTAAGTACATTCATGTTCTATAAAAGTTCTCATAATTGATCAATAGATTAAAATTCAATAAATCCAGCCTTTTTTTGCTATAAAACCGAAAAAATCTTATTTTTTTCCATATTTTTCAAAATTGATTCACCAATTAAAAAAGTTTTTATTTTTGTTTGATTTTTAATTTCTAAAATTTGTTCTTTATTTTTTATTCCACTTTCAGAAATTACAGGAGAATTATGATTGATCAAGATATTATTTATTTCATAGGTAGTACTTAAATTAGTTTCCAATGTTTTAAGATTTCTATTATTAATACCAATTAATGCTTCTTTAAAATTTAATGCTGTCCTTGCTTCATCCGTGGTGTGGACTTCAACTATTACTGACATATTTTGTTTTAAAGCCTCCTCATATAGCTGATATGATAAATTTTCAGATACACCAGCTAAAATAATTAAGATTGCATCCGCACCATAGCTTTTAGATAATGAAACTTGAAACTTATCGACAAAAAAATCTTTACATAAAATTGGTAAATTTATTTTTTGCTTGATTTTACTAATATGAATTAAATTACCTAAAAAAAAATCTTCTTCTGTTAATACAGATAAGCAAGTAACTTTATTTTTATTATAAATTTCAGCAATTTTAACAGGATCATAATTTTCAATTATTACTCCTGCTGATGGACTTGCTTTTTTGATTTCAGCTATAATGGAAATTTGATCATTTTTTATGTTTCTTTCTATTTTTTCTTTGAAATTTAAGAAATTTTTATTATTTGATATATTTTCTTTTATAGTTTCTATAGATAATGATTTTTTAAGTAATTCAATTTTTTCAATTTTCTTTTTGATTATATTTTTTAAAATATTATTTGACATTTTGAATTTTCTCAAGATATTTAAATACATTTCCAGTTTTTATAAAATCTCTAGCACTATGATATGCATCGTTATAGCTATCAAATTTTTCTGAAACAACTAAACCAGCAGCAGCATTTAAACAAACAGCTTTTGTAAAATCGTTGTCTACACCTTTAAAAATTTCTATTATTTTTTTTGCATTGTATTCTGAGTTTTGGCCAATTAAATTTTCAAACTTTTCAGCTTTTACACCTAGTTTTATAGGATCTATAACTAATTTTTTAATTTCATTATTTTTCAATTGCACTACATTTGTTTTAGCATATGGAGATATTTCATCTAATCCATCCTCACTATTTACTATCCAAGCAAATTTAATATTTAAATTTTTTAAAGCATTTCCAAAAATATTAAGTAATTTGTTGTCAAATACACCCACAACTTGCCTTTCAACTAATGCAGGATTGCTTAGTGGACCAATCATATTAAAAATAGTTCTTTTACCAATTTTTTTTCTTGTTGGGCCAACATATTTCATTGCGTTATGATAATTTGGCGCAAACATAAAACCAAAATTATTTTTATTTATTTGCTCTTCAATATCATTTGAATCTAAATTTATATTTATTTTCAATTCTTCTAAAACGTCTCCGGATCCACATTTAGAAGATACAGCCTTATTGCCATGTTTAGCAACTTTAACAGACATACTTGCTAACAATAACGCAGATGCGGTAGATATATTGAGTGTATTTTTTCCATCTCCACCGGTGCCACATGTATCTATAGCATTTTGGGCATTTACTCTTTTTGACATTTCTCTTAGAACATAAACCCCACCTGCAATTTCATCAGATACTTCACCTTTTTTTGATAACAATGTTAAAAAATTAAAAATTTGATCGTTATTTGCTTTTCCTTCCATAAGAAATTTAAAAACAGATTTACTTTCGTCAAAAGAAAGATCCTGGTTATTTTTGATTTTTTCTATGAAATTATCCATTTTGAATAAAATTACTTATGATTTTTATGCCTAAATGTGTTTTTATACTTTCAGGATGAAATTGCACACCATGAATATTATATTTTTTATGCATTAAACCCATAATAACACCATCATTAGTCGTTGAAGTTATAGCCAAATCTTTAGAAAGTCCATTCTTCTCAACAATTAAACTATGATATCTTGTAGCTTCAAATTTATTTGGTAAATTTTTAAGTATACCAATTTTATTATTATTAATAATACTTGTTTTGCCATGCATTAGTTTTTTTGCTTGTATAACTTTTGAATTAAATACTTCAGCAATAATTTGATGACCCAAGCAAACACCAAGTATTGGATAATTTTTATGAAGATCTTTTACAATTTTTTTACAATTTCCAGATTGTTTGGGACTTCCAGGTCCAGGTGAAATTACAATTTTATTATATTTTTTTTTAATTATATCTCTTGAATTAATTTTATCATTTCTTTTAACATCAACTTTGACATTCTTTACTGAAGATAGATAATGATACAGATTAAATGTAAAACTATCGTAATTATCAATTAATAAAATTTTCATTGTTATTCTAAAGATTTTAATAATGCTTTTGCTTTATTTATGGTTTCATTATACTCATTGATAGGTTTGCTATCGGCTACTATTCCTGCACCGGCCTGAACGTAAAATTTGTTTTTTTTTGTTACAGCTGTTCTTAAAGCTATACATGTATCAAAATCTCCATTAGCAGAAAAATATCCTATACCACCTGCGTATATCTTCCTTTTTGTTGGTTCTAATTCATCTATAATTTCCATTGCTCTGATTTTTGGTGCTCCTGAAACAGTCCCAGCTGGAAAACCAGAGAGCAAAGTATCAAATTTGCTATATTTATTGTTAAAATCTCCTTGTACATTTGATACTATATGCATTACATGTGAATATTTTTCAATTTTAAAACTTTCAGTTACCTTAACAGAATTAACCTTAGAAACTTTTCCAGTGTCATTTCTGCCTAAATCTAATAACATTAAATGTTCAGCTACTTCTTTTTTATCATTCAAAAGGTCTTTTTCAAAAAAAATATCTTCCTTTCTATTTTTTCCTCTTGGTCTAGTTCCGGCTATAGGCCTTATAGTTATTTTGTTATTTCTTAGTCTCACCAAAATTTCAGGACTAGCACCAATTATTTGAAAATCGTTAAAATTAAAAAAATACATAAAAGGTGATGGATTTGTTAATCTCAATTTTTTATAAATTTCCAAAGGACTTTTTTTAAGATTAGCTTCAAATCGTTGACTTAAAACAACTTGAAAAATATCTCCAATTTTAATGTATTTTTTTGCTTTATTTACATTATTTAGAAATTTTTTTTTTGAAATATTAGATTTTAAACCATTTAAGTGATTATTTTTTTTAAAAAAAAATTTTTTATTTTCATAATTAGCAAGAAAAATCAAATTTTCAATTTCGTTCTTAACAGATGTATATTTATTTAAATAATTATTAATTTTTTCATCAGAAAAAACATTAATAATAAAATAAATTTTTTTAAGGACGTTGTCATGTATTATTAATTTTGTTGGTCTAATTATTCTTGAATCTGGTATTTTTAAATCATCTTTACATTTGTTAGGTATTGCTTCTATATATCTTATTATGTCATAGGAAAAATATCCTGATAATATAGAACTTATAGGCGGTAGATCTTTAGGAGTTTCAAATTTAAATTCTTGTATTATTTTTTCGATTACATCTTTCGGCTTCCCTTTTATTTTTTTTCTCATTTTTTTTTGATAAATAAAACAATTATTATTATTAAATTCCCATATCTTATCAGGGCTTTTGCCGAATATTGTATATCTTCCTTTTATCTTTCCTTTTTCTACAGACTCAAAAATAAAACTATTTTTTTCTTCAAGAAAATTATTTATTAAATTTTCAATTTCACGTAAACCGTCACTTTTGATTTCAGTGAATAAAATTTGATTATTTTTTTTTTTATGTAATGAAATAAAATTCTTTAAATTTTTATTTAACATTTTATTATTTATAATAATCTTTTACTCTCTGTAAATTTTTGTCGTATATTTTAACTTCATATTTGTTATTCAGATGTTGATCATAAGAGGTAAATAGATTGTTAACTAATCTAATATTAGAAATTTGAGAATAGTTTTTATAACTTTCATCATCATAATTTATATTTTGTACTTCAAAGTCTTTAATTTTAGCTAAATATATATTTTCATCTAAATCTAAGATCATTAAAAAACTATTTTTAGGCATTGTATAAATAAATTTAATTGATTCCGTCGTAAATATATTAATATCTTTAATTGATTTGATTTCTATATTATTGATCTTATCTGTATCAGATTTTAGTTTAATAAAATCATTATCATTAAAAGTTTTATTTTGTATTTTTTCATTTAAATTTTTATTAAATTCAAACTTAGCTTTTAATTTTAAATTATTTATGATTTCATCTTTAAATTCCTTATTATTTATTGATGGCATTTTTTTTAATTTTTTATCAATCTGATATAGTAAATAATAGTCAGATTTTTCAATAAGTTGTATCTTGCTTTTATTTCTATTTTTATAAATCTCGTTTTCTATTTCAATTTTATCTTTTGTTAATATGTAATTAAATTTTTTAATTAAATTTAAATTATAATTTTTTTTGATTTCGTTAATATTTTGTCCATCTATTATTAAATTTTCAATTTCATCTATTTTTTCAAAAAAAATTTCAGAAAACTCTTCTGAATTAGTTAAATTTTCAGGTTTTATTATTGAATAAGAAAAATCTATATATTCCTTCTCCAGATTTTCCCGGTTTTTATTAATAAAATCTTCTATATCATTATCAGAAAAGTTTTTCCTATAATTATTTTCTAATTTTATATAATCAAGAGATATTTTTTTGTTTTCATCTGCATAATAACTATTAACTATAAACTTAGGCGTCTTTACTCCCCCACTAATATAATAAAAAAGTTTTTTTTGTAATTCTTGATCTTTCAATTTTTTTTCAAAATCCACTGCTGTTATGTTATTTTCGATTAAAAATTTTTCATATTTAATCCTAGAAAATTTTTTTTCACTACTTAAAAATTGTTTATCTTTTTTAATTTTATTAACTAAACTTTGGTCAGAAATATTAATATTCATTTTTTCTATTTCGTTCATTAATATATTTTTTGATATTAATTCGCTTAAAATTTCCTCTAATATATTATTATCAATATTTTTTTTTAAATAATCTAAATCTATACCTTTAGAATTTAAACCATCAATTAATTCTTCGGTGGATATATTTTGATTATCAATTTTTGCTATAATGTTTGTATTACCTCCGCTAAATACACTTCCCATACCCCATAGAACGAATGGAATAATAATTATGAATACCAATACCCCAGATAATCTACTTTTTGAGAAGTTTCTTAGTTTGCTTAACATAAAATAAGTTTGTTTATTTATTGATCTATAAAAAAATAAATCTATAAATTAATTTATACTTAATGACAAACAATAATAAATATTTTGTTGCCAATTGGAAAATGTATGGAAATACCAGTTGTTTAAGGGCTATTAAAAATATTAAAAAGTTATCAAAAAGCAAAAAATTTCATAAAGCAAAAATAATTTATTGCCCTCCATATACTCTTTTGGATCAATTTGCCAATAAAGTAAAAAATACAAATATAATGATTGGTGCTCAAAATTGTCATTACGAAATAGATTATGGACCTTGTACAGGATTTATAAGTGCAAAAATGATTAAAGATACTGGATCAAAATTTGTAATAATTGGTCATTCAGAGTCTAGAAATGAAGGTGACACAGATAATAAAATAAATTTGAAAATTAAAGCTGCACTAAAATCTAATTTAAAAATTATTTTTTGTATTGGTGAAAGTTTTAAAGAAAAAAATAGCAATAAAACAACTTTAGTTTTAAGAAAGCAAATTTTAAATGGTTTAAAAAATATAAAAAGTCTAAAAAATATTTTGATTGCCTACGAACCAATTTGGTCGATTGGTACAGGAGTTGTGCCAGAAGCTAATAAATTAAAAATTCAAGTAAAAGAAATTAAAAATATGTTAAAACGTTTATTTAAAAATCAAAATAACAAAATTCTATATGGAGGTTCAGTAAGTCCAAGAAATATAAATTATTTATCTAAAATTGACGTAATAGATGGTTTTCTAATAGGTGGAGCTTCGCAAAACGAAAAAAAATTTATTGATATCATTAAAAAAACTATTAATTAATCCCTATGGAAAATATATTATTAATCTTAAATATAGTTCTAGCAGTAATCTTAGTAATACTGATCTTATTTCAAAAGTCTGAGGGTGGAGCATTAGGTATTGGTGTATCACAAGATAGTTTTATGTTTTCACGTTCTGCTGGTAATTTTTTAACTAAAGCTACTGCTGTGGTGGCAACATTATTTATAATATGCAGTATTGCACTAACTATAATCTCAAGACAGGATATCATTCCAACTACATCAGTAATCGATAAAGTTATCGAAAGTACTGATGATGCGCCAAAAATACCAGATAATAATTAATTCTTTTATTTTTTATAAAATTTGGTTATAACATACTTCCATGGCGCGATATATATTTGTCACTGGCGGCGTGGTATCATCATTAGGCAAAGGATTAACTTCAGCTTCTTTAGCATACCTTCTTAAATCTCAAGGTTATAAAGTAAGAGTTCGAAAAATGGATCCATACTTAAATGTTGATCCAGGAACTATGAGCCCTTTCCAGCATGGAGAAGTTTTTGTGACAGACGATGGCGCCGAAACAGATCTTGATTTGGGACATTATGAAAGATTTACAAATATATCCGCAAAAAAATCAGACAACATTACTACTGGTAAAATTTATAGCGATATTATTTTAAAAGAAAGAAAAGGAAAGTATTTAGGTAAGACTGTTCAGGTTATCCCACATGTAACTGATAGAATAAAAGAATTTATTAAGGGTGATATTATAAACGAAGATTTCGTTATATGTGAAATTGGTGGAACAGTAGGAGATATTGAAAGCCTACCTTTCTTAGAAGCAATAAGACAATTTTCAAATGATCATGGAAAAAATAAAACTTTATTTATTCATTTAACACTTGTTCCTTTTTTAAAATCTTCTGATGAAATCAAAACTAAACCTACACAACATTCAGTTAAGGAATTAAGAGGTCTTGGAATACAACCAGATATTGTTATTTGTAGGTCTCAAAAATCAATACCTATCGATCAAAGAAAAAAAATATCTTTATTTTGCAATGTAGCAATAGAAAATGTAATCGAAACTGTTGACGTAAGAACAATATATGAAGCACCAATCAGTTTTTATAAAGAAAAATTGGACAAACAAGTCTTAAAATATTTTAAAATTAGAGCAAAAAAAAGAGTTAATCTATTGCCATGGCAAAAAATTACTAAAACAATCTTAGATAAGAGAAAGATTATAAATATTGCAATAATTGGAAAGTATGTAAATCTTAAAGATGCATATAAATCTTTAGATGAAGCACTTATACATGGTGGTTTAAAAAATAACGTAAAAGTTAATCTTATAAGAATTGATTCTGATAATTTAAAACCAAAAGAGGTCAAAAAATTTCTTAGAAATGTTTCAGGAATTTTAATTCCAGGAGGTTTTGGAAAAAGAGGAACAGAGGGCAAAATTTCTGCAATAAATTATGCCAGAAAATATAAAATTCCTTTCTTAGGAATATGTTTTGGAATGCAAATGGCCATCATCGAATTTGCAAGAAACGTTCTTAAAATAAATAATGCTGGTTCTAGTGAATTTGATAGAAATTGTTTTCCTGTAATAGGGTTGTTAAATGAATGGAATAAGAACGGCAAATTAATTAAAGGAACTGATGTTAATTTAGGTGGAACTATGAGATTAGGATTGTATGAAGCTAAATTAAGACATAATTCGTTGATACAAAAAATTTATAAAAATAAATCAATAAGTGAGAGACATAGGCATAGGTACGAAGTGAATATAGATTTAAAGGATAAATTTGAGTCTAAAGGTATGATTTTTTCAGGAATTTCACCGGATGGTAAATTGCCAGAAATTATTGAATTAAATAATCATCCCTGGTTTATTGGCGTACAATTTCATCCAGAATTTAAATCTAGACCTTTGTCGCCTCATCCTTTATTCTCTTCTTTTA
>CAZBRW010000030.1:0-9320 GCA_964494555.1 uncultured Candidatus Pelagibacter sp.
TAGGAAAACATTCAAAACCAACAAGAAAATCTCCTATGCATAACTGGCATGAAAAAAATAATGCTATTTTTGTTGATGCTGGTGTTTGGCTAAGACCAAGATATTACAAACAAGGTAATGAAAATTTATTCGAAGCTTCTAAAAGAGAGGCTAAAAACGTAAGACAAAACGTTGGATTATGTGATGTAACTACTTTGGGAAAGATAGATGTTAAAGGTCCAGATACTGCAGAATTTTTAAATAGAGTTTACACAAATGCATGGTTGAAGTTACCAGTTGGTAAGGCAAGGTATGGAGTAATGTTAAGAGAAGATGGAATTGTTATGGATGATGGTACAACTACTCGAATTTCCGAAACTCATTATCATATGACAACTACAACTGCACAAGCAGCAAATGTTCTGTCCCACTTAGAATATTATTTACAAATTGTATGGCCAGAACTTAATGTAAATGTAGTCTCTTCAACAGAACAATGGGCTGGTGTAGCTATAGCTGGTCCAAAATCTAGAAAATTGTTACAAAAGCTTTTTCCAGATAAAGACATTTCAAATGAAGGCTTACCATTCATGGGTTATACAGAAGGAAACTTTTTTGGGTGCAAGGCAAGAATTTTTCGAATTTCATTTTCAGGAGAATTGGCATACGAGGTAAATGTTGAGTCTAATAATGGTTACTTTATGTGGGAAAAAATAATGGAAGTTGGTAAAGAATTTAATATACAACCTTATGGAACTGAGGCTCTATCAACATTAAGAATTGAAATGGGCCACGTGGCTGGATCTGAATTAGATGGCAGAACAATCCCTTATGATAACTCTCTAGATGGTTTAGTCAGCAAAAAGAAAGATTTTATTGGAAAAAGATCGCTTGAAAAATCTGCATTTACTGCACCAGATAGACAAAAAATAGTTGGAGTCGTGCCATTAGACAAAAAAACTAGTATTCCCGAAGGATCATATTTAGTTAAAGATGCTAATGCGAAACTTCCAAATCCAAAACTAGGACATGTGTCAGCTTCGTGTTGGAGTGTAGAGCATGATAACCCTTTTTCGTTAGCTATTATAAAAGATGGAAAAAATATGATTGGAAAAAAACTTTTTGCATTGTCTCCACTAAAAAATAAATCTATTCCTGTAGAAATTGTTTCTTCACATTATGTAGATCCAGAGGGAAAAAGGGTAAGATCATGAAACAGACATCTCCTCTACACAATATTCATGTTGCTGGGTTATATGGTAACTATAAAAATAAAAATGAAAAAAATTTACTAAAAATTTCGGAAGTAAAAGATTTATTAATAGTTCAATTAGTTCAATATAAAAATTCTTCATTAAAAATTGATGATTTAGAAATTGATAGTTTAAAACTTAAAAATAAACCGTTGTCGGTGGTAAGCAATCAAAATACAAGAATCATGTGGAACTCTCCTAAAAACTGGCTTGTTATATCTTCAAAAAAAGATTTAATTAAAAAAATTAGCGAAATATTTAAGGAGAGTGATTTTGCGGTTACAGACCTATCACACTCAAGAACTATAATTGATATTGAAGGTGTAAATGCTAAAGAAATTTTAAAGAAAGGTTGTCCTTTTGATTTTAACTCATTTTCTAAAGATGCATGTTTAAACTCAATTTATAATGGAATAGCTTTTAGTGCTGATATGATAGAAGAAAATCAGGATAAAATTAGACTTTTTACTTTAAGAAGCTTTGGCGAATCTTTTTACCACTCAATTACTGATGCTTCATTAGAATTTGGATATAAGGCAATTTAGTATTTATTTACTATTATATTTCTAGATCAAAGTAGCAGGAATTTGGATCTTCCTTATAATTAGCAAAAGGTACACAAGTCTTAAAACCAAATTTTTTAAATAATTTTCTTGCAGACTTAAAAAAATCTCCAGCCCCAGTCTCTATGCTAAGTCTTCTAATGCCGCCTTCTTTAGCAACCTTGATCAAGTGTGATATAATTTTTTCTCCAATTCCTTTTCCTCTAGATTTATCTTCAACTCTTATGGATTTAAGTTCTCCATGTTTGTTATCTAAAAATTTTAAAGCAGCACATCCTATTAATTGATTATTATCCCAAAAACTCCAAAATTTTATGCTTGAGTCTTTTAAACCTTTTATGTCTAGTACATGACAACTATCATCTGGTGACACAGATCTTAATTCAATAAAATGTTTTGTTAGTAAGTCATTTACTTTAATATCATCAAAATTATTTTCTATAACTTTCATAAATTGATTAATTTTGTTAAATGTCCCATCTTCCTTTTATCTTTAATATCTTTTTTATAGTAATCAAAAAAAAATTCATTTTTATTTATTTCTTTATTTCTATATTTAAGAATATCATTACCGATTAAGTTTATCATTTCTGCATTAAATAATTTTATAGTATTTTTTTTTTCTAAATTACATACAGCTCTGACATGGTTTTCAAACTGGCTAATATTATGTGAGTTAATTGTTAAATGACCTGAATTATGAACACGAGGTGCAATTTCATTAACATACAGATCCTCATTTTTATCTATAAAATATTCAACACATAATGTTCCGATATATTCTAACTCTTCACAAATTAATTTTGCCCATTTTTTTGATGTATCAGCAATTTTCATATTAATATCTGCTGGTATTTTAGAATATTTTAAAATTTGATTTTCATGTAAATTTTCTATTGGTTCATAAATTTCATAACTATTTTGTCCAAATCTTGTAATAATAACTGAAATCTCCTTTTTTAAATTTACCAATTTTTCTAAAATATATTCATCTTTAAAATTTATATTTGAAGAGTTTATGTCTTTAATTGAATTTATTTTGAATTGTCCTTTTCCATCATATCCTAAAGTACATGTTTTAAGAATTCCAGGTAATAATTTAGTATTAAGATTTAAATCATTAATATTTTTTACTGAAGCATATGAAGTAGTTTTAATGCCCAAATTATTAATGAAATTTTTTTCTTTTAATCTATTTTGTATTATTTGATTAATTCTAGGATTAGGCAGAACTTTTTTACTTTCATTAATAATGTTTAGAGTTTCGAATGGTATGTTTTCAAATTCAAATGTAACTATGTCAACTTTATCGATAAACTCATTGATTTTTTTTTCGTTATGATAATCACTGAAAATAAAGCCGTCTGAAAATTTTTGTCCAGGAGCATTTATATCATCACAAAAAATAATTGTTTTTATATCTATTTTCTTTGCTGCTGAGGCTAATAAACTGCCTAATTGACCTCCTCCTATAATTCCGAGAGTAGTTTTATTCATTTAAAAAGGTTTTTTTTTAACTGAACGAGTTTGTTTAACTCTCCACTTAATCAAATTTTTTTTCACTTTAGGGTCACTAATAGAAATAATTGATGCAGATAATAAAGCGGCATTTATTGCTCCATCATTTCCAATTGCTACTGTTCCAACGGGCACTCCTTTAGGCATTTGAGCAATTGATAATAAACTATCTAATCCTTTTAGCTTTTTGCTTTCAATTGGCACCCCGATAACAGGTAGACTTGTTAAGGCTGCTATCATTCCTGGCAAATGTGCGGATCCACCTGCACCTGCAATTATTACCGAAATATTATTTTTTTCAGCATTTTTTGCAAAGCTATACATTCGATCTGGAGTTCTATGTGCCGATACTATTTTTTTTTCGTAATTTATTTTTAATGTTTCAAGGACTTTTACACAATTTTTCATTGTAGAATAGTCAGATTTGCTACCCATTACAATTGCTACTTTTGGTATTTTTTTTATACGAGACATTTTACATGTTTTAATATCAAATAATTAAACACTAATATATATTTAATCTTATGAATTATAGAATTGATAATTTACAATATTGTAACTGGTCTAGGGAAGTATTTCAAATAAATCGTGAAGCAAACTTAGATGCTGTACATGTTACAATAGTATATCATGAGGATTATAAAGAATTTCTTAAAAAAGTTGAAGAATGGGACGTCCATTTTAAAGAAAATAAAGATCTAATCTTTCCAGGAAAAAATTATAAAGATATCGAGAAGGCAAAATCAGAAAAAAAAACTGCGATTTTTTTTGGGTTTCAAAATTGTTCACCAATAGAGGATGATATAAATTTGATTGAAAAAGTATATGAAAAGGGATGTCGATTCATGCAACTTACCTATAATAACCAATCACTCCTAGCTACTGGTTGCTATGAAAAAAATGATAGTGGTGTAACAAATTTTGGAAAAGAGGCAATAAAAGAAATGAATAGAATTGGGATAGTAATTGATATGTCACATTCAGCAGAAAAAAGTACATTAGAAGCTATAGATATTAGTGAAAAACCAATAGCTATAACACATGCAAATCCATTATTTTGGCATAGTGCGATAAGAAATAAATCAAGTGAGTTATTAAAAGTTTTATCTGAAAGTAATGGCATGCTAGGATTATCTCTGTACTCACATCATTTAAAAGACGGAACAAATTGTAGTTTAGAGAGTTTTTGCGAAATGGCCGCAAGAACAGCTGACATAATGGGAGTAAAAAATATTGGCATTGGTTCTGATTTGTGTCTAAATCAACCAGACACAGTAGTAGAATGGATGAGAAATGGAACATGGACAAAAACAAAAAATTTTGGTGAAGGATCAAAAAAAAAACCAGGGTTTCCTAAGCAGCCAGATTGGTTTATTGATGCAAGAGGATTTGAAAATCTTAAAAAAGGACTCTCGAAAATAGGCTTCAACAATAAAGAAGTCGATGGAATTTTAGGTGGCAATTGGTTCAACTTTTATAAGGGAATAAATTAATGCAAATTAAATTAAGAAATCCAAAGGATATTATGAAACTATCTAAACTAGGCAGCTTTCATCAATCAAAACTATCATTCCTCAGGTCTTTTTTAAAAGAATTTAAAAATTGGAATTACAATAGAGATCTTTTTAATTTAGATGAAAATGGACATGGCCACGCAGTTTACTCATTTAACAAAAATAGAAGAACATATTCTCTAATATGTTTTGGTAATAAAATTGATGATCACGAAAGGTCAGATCGAGTAATTGCAACCAAATGGGATGCAGCCTTTGCACTTTATGATGGAGTGCCATCAAAAAAAGATATTGAAAGATTGTCTTTAAATGTACCTAAACAAGAAGTTGGTAGGCTATCTTATAAAGAATTGACTTTATCAAGGGCAAATAAATCAGTGAGAATATTTAATCATGTAATAGAAGCTTTATCGAATGGCAAACAACCAGATACTGAAAAATTATCTAAAGTAGGATATTTATACAGAACAACCGCTGTATATGGATCAGGAAAATTTGGATTAGCAGATAGATTTAGAATAAAAAATAGAAAAGAAATTTTTGGTCCTTTCAGATTAGAAATGATGTTGGTCTATTTAGTAAGACAATTTACATTCGACCAGGTCAATCATATATCAAAACTAAAAAATCCTAAAAAAGCTGTAGAACTTGATAGAAGTATCTGTCGAAATTTGGGAATAGGTAATTCTACAGGGCTTGGCATGGCACCATTTATTGTAAACCATCCAACTCTACTAAATAACTGGATACAAGCCAGAGAGAACGCATTGGTAACGATAAGAAAAATTAAAAATGTAAAAGATGATGATTTTATTTTATTTAAGAGTACTTTACTAAAATTCTTAAAAAATCTTACTTCATGGAATACCGAAAGTGAATTTCAGAGAAAAAAAATTCAGGGTTTAATTTCAGATTTAAAAAAAATTTTACATTATTTGGATAACAAAGCTCAGTTAGTTGATAATTATTTATTTAATGAAATATATGTTTGGTCTGACAAAAATTTAGGTGATGAATGTGTTGAATTAATAGTATCTGTTATGATGGAACCTTACGATGAAATTGTTGAACCATTAATATTGAAAATGAGTTCAGACGAAGAAAAATATTTTGATATTCCATGTAACAGAACAATTCAAGAATTAAGAAATATTTTAGAAAACAATTATTCAGAAATATTAAGAATAGATTTTAAAAAAAAAGAAAATAATCAAAATTTTTGGTTTATATCAAAAAATAAAGAAGAACCAAGATTATCAAACAGGTTTCTAGAAAATGGTTCTGAGTTAGAGCAGCCTCTTGCAATTGCAAGAGATATTAAAAAACTTTATAACAATATATCTAATCAAAAAAATAGTATGAAAATTGGAAAATTTTTATCAGAAAATAATGAACTTAGACATATTGTAAGAAGAGCTTTTATTGTTGAAAATTTTCCTTATTCTGAAATTCAAGATAACACAATTGGTTATAAATTAATGCCGATTGATATGTTAAGATTAAAACTATCTTTTTTTGGTGCAGTAAAATTTGATCCTAGATCTGATAAATGGTTAAGAATAACAATGTTTCAAGGTGCACCACTTCCAGATGAACTGAAAAGTTTTAATGATCAATGGATTTATAATACGATAAGTTAATGAAGTCATATAGCGAAATAGATACAATATCAAAAAGGGCGAGCAGAGCTCTAGGTTATTCATGGGGATTATCAGAGGAGATAGGTAAAAATATTCGATTACTCGAGATGTTTGGTCTTCATGGAGTAAAAAATTTTAATGCTTATTGTAGTGAATTTAAAAAAAGAAAATTTCAAAATATCAATTTGATTGCTAAGAAAAATTATGCAGAGACAAGCTCTTATTGTCCAATCACAGCTGGAGTTAATTTTTTAGATCAAGTAAATATTCTTGAGGAACTTACAGATTTAGAATTCCGAAATATAGGATTTCCTCTATTATTTCTTCCATTTGTAAGTAGAGCGTCTGAAGTAATTGGAAAAAAAATATTTTTAAAGTTAGATAATAAAGAATTCTTATTAAACTTTAATCAATCAATTTTTACTAATTTTTTAAATAATGAAATCATTGATAATAGTAAAATTATAAATATTAAATTTTTAACTAATAAAGACTCTTTTGCTGAGAGTGAATGGCAAAATTTAATAACATTATCGCACAATACGTTTGTTGATGAGAATGAAGAACTTAAAAAATCAGCTGCAGGAGCTGGCCTTACTGACAATGATTAAAGAAGAAAAAAAATCAAATAATTCAGATGATATAGATAATTATTGTGAGGAATGTAATAAAAATTGCGATACTGTATTACAAAACTTAATTCTTATAGGATATAAAATTTGTAATTCATGTAGAATCTCAAAAACAATTTTTCCAGTTTAAGTTATATTACTTATAGGTAACGCATCCATTCTGCTCATTACAAAAGATACTGACAAAAATGCTATTATTAAAAATGATAAAAATACTACACCAAAGGATTTAAAGTTTGATTTTAAATTTAAGACATTCTTACTTGAGATAATTAAAGAAGCAAAAATCCAAAATTGAGTTAAGAAAATTATTGGTATTACAAGATCTGGCACTACAGCAAAAAATCTAATCAATCCTGGAGAATGTGCATAACCTACAGCTATTAAAACTTTTTTGAAGGATACATTAGAAGACTCTTTATCGGGAAACAATTTAACGCCAATAACAAATATAAATATTGCCCAAACAAACCAAGTAATAATGGCTGTGAGACCTGATACTCCTATCGATGTTTTAATTATTGTATTTGCTGCTACAGCTCCCGCAACCCCATCTAGGATCATTATAAGACCAGCATAATAAATTGCTGCTTCTCCAAAATACTTGTTTTCTTTGTAAATAGATTTGTCTAATTTGAGAGATTTAACAACAATATTTAAAAATTCTCCAAACATTAGTTTTGAAAATAAAGGGAGAATTAAAATAATTCTCCCTAAAATTTTATCCTTTTACCACTTCTCTAGTATTTGCGTTGTAAGATTCTTTAAATGGAATATCCACAACAACTGCATCAACTGGTTGTCCAGATTTTTCAGAATATTTTTCTGGCAAATGTACCTTATATTTAGTTCCAACTTTACCTTTTGGAAAACCATTTGCATTTAAAGTTCCATCAAACGGAACATATCCCATTGCAATATTCATTTTTTTTTCAGGGTGATACCAAGGCGAAGTAACAAACCCTATTGGTTCCCCGCCATTTTCTCCTGAGATCAACCAAAAGTCAGGTGCATATTCCTCAATAGGTTTGCCACCTAATTCTAAACCAACTAACTGCAGTTTATAAGGTTTTTTACCTGCTTTAAGTTCATCTTTCATTTGTTCTAAAGCTTGTTTTCCAACGTAGTCACTTTTTTTATTCCATTCACCTTTTCCAGATAAAGAAACTTGATACCCAAGATTACACTGAAAAGGATTGTGTTGGTTATCCATATCTTGTCCCCAAGATAAAATTCCTGCTTGAATTCTTCTATGGTGAGCTGGAGCTATAACCATTAACTTATGTTTCTCTCCTGCTTCAAGCACGGCATTCCACATATCCTCAGCGTACAAAGTTGACTCTCTAAGATATATTTCATATCCAGCTTCTCCAGAGAAACCAGACTGAGATATTACGCAACTTCTACCACCGATTTTAGTTTCTGCTAAACCATAAAATGGCATGTTGTCAAAATCGACTGTGTCACCACATAGATCTTTCATTAATGCTTTTGATTTAGGGCCTTGAATTTGAACAGGTGAAACATCTACTTCATCTATCTCACAATTAAATCTTTTATCACAATTAACACCTTGCAAATAAAGACCAATATCACTGTCAGACAAACTAAACCAGAATTCATCTTTAGTAATTCTAAGTAGAATTGGATCATTTAATACACCACCATATGAATTACATAAAATTACATATCTAGCTCTCATTGGAGAAATTTTTGTTGCATCTCTTGTAATAACATAATCAACAAACTTTTCTGCATCAGGACCTTTTACTCTTATTTGTCTTTCTACAGCAACATTCCACATAGTTACATGGTTAACTATTGCATCATACTCTACCATTGCACCACCATCTTCAGGTTTTACATATCCTCTAGGATGGTAAATTCTATTATAAACTGTTGCTCTCCAACACCCAGCTTTCATTGATAAGTGCCAATAAGGTGATTTTCTCACTCTTGTTGAAATCAACATTTCTACTTTTGTTGGTCCACTTTGTCTTAAATTATAAGGAACGTTTCTATCAGATTGATCTACTGATGTTACGTGTCTTATTTTACTATAATCAAACTCTTTAGACATATTTGTTCTCCATCAACCACTTGTTAGTTTCCTTCAAGCCGCCGAATGTATAAATGTGGAAAAAATCAGTATGCGATTTAATTTTCCCAATTAAATCATTAGGGTCTTTAGGTTTCATTAAGTCTAGAGCTTTACTAAAAT
>CAZBRW010000031.1:0-9233 GCA_964494555.1 uncultured Candidatus Pelagibacter sp.
TATTTAAGAAAAGTTCCTGATCCACATAAATAGTTGGATAAAGAAATTTTAAACCGACAATCTCAGCATTGGGAAAGTAATTTCTCAAGTAAGCCTGAGATGTTCGGTTTAGATCCAAGCACAGCAGCTAAAAAAGCACTAAAAATATTTTCAGATTATAAGATTAAAAATATTGTTGAATTAGGAGCCGGCCTTGGAAGAGATAGTTTGTATTTTGGCAAAAATTCAATCAATGTATATTCTCTTGACTATAGTCCATCAGCTATAGCTTCAATAAATATAAAAATTCAAAGCAATAATTTATCAAAAATAATTACTACAAAATTGTTCGATATTAGAAAAAAACTTCCATTTGAAGATAATTCAGTTGATGCATGTTTTTCTCATATGCTTTATTGCATGGCATTGACTAATGAAGATCTACAGAGTTTAAACAATGAAATTTGTAGAATTCTTAAACCCCAAGGTATTAATATTTATACCGTCAGAAGTACTGATGACGGAGATTATAGGCAAGGAATACACAGAGGAGAGGACCTATATGAAAATCAAGGTTTTATTGTTCATTTTTTTTCAAAGAAAAAAATCGATAATCTTTCTTTAGGATTTGAAAATATCTCAATAACATCGTTTGAGGAGGGAAGTTTTCCAAGAAAATTATATTTTGTAGTAAATAAAAAAATATAAATTAAATTTTCTTATATTTTTGCATAGAGACTTTTGCTAACAATAAATTTGGATCTATAAATATTTTTGATTTTTTTATTTTTTTAAAAGATTTATAAGCAAAAATTGCTATTGGTAATTCAGTACAACCAAGTATTATTTTTTTACAGTTCATTTTTATTAAATAATTAATTGCTGGTTTTATTATCTTTTCAGCCTCTTTTACTTTTCCAATTTTAACTAATTTAATAGCTTTATTAACGGTTTTAATTTGTAAACTTTTGGTAGGACTTATTAGTTTAAAATTTTTATCAAAATAATTATTATATATTTTTGTTTTTAAGGTTGCTTCTGTTGACAAAATTCCAATTTTTGAGTTTTTTTTACAATTTTTTTTAGTATCTAAATATACTTCTCTTGGCATACTTATAATTGGTATTTTTACTTTTTTTTGTAAATCGTCATACCAATAATGAGCAGTATTACATGGCATTACTATAAACCTACATTTATTTTTTTGTAATAATTTGCAACCGTTAATTAAACTTTTTAAAACATTATTATATTTTTTTATATTTTTAAGTCTGTTTGGAATATTGGCTTTATTATATAAAATGAATAATGGGTATTTTTGATCGTTTTTGCCTCTGTTAAGAACCGCAAGTTTGTTACAAAAATCGAGTCCTGCTCTAGTCCCCATGCCTCCTAATATACCAATCATAGTTATTTGTTATCTAATTTATTTAAAAGAAAATCAATGAATAAATCATATAAAGATACTACATTGATTTATGAATAAAAATCTTATTGTACTTACATTAAGTCAAATTTTTAGTTTTACTGCAGCACCTGTCACAGTTTTTTTAAGTGGAATTATTGGGTCACAAATAAGTTCTATTAAATCACTTTCTACACTACCAATGTCGATCTCTGTTGTCGGTATAGCCATAGGTGCGGTAATTGCATCTAAAGTAATGAGTATTACTGGAAGAAAAGTAGGATTTATAATTGCCTCTATTGGAAATTCTTTGATCTGTATATTTGCAGCTTATTCAATTTTTGATCAGAATTTTTTCCTCTTTTGTTTTGTGAATTTTTTTCTAGGAGTTGGAATGGCATTTACTCATCAATATAGATTTGCAGCTGCTGAAAGTGTTGATAAGGATAAAGTTCCAAAAGCAATTTCAATAATTTTACTAGGTGGAATTATTTCTGCTGTGATAGGACCAGGCGTAGCAAATTATGCGAAAGATATTGTCAGTGATTACCTTTACGTTGGATCTTATTTATCTTTAGCAGTATTAACTTTCTTGCCCTCAATTTTCTTTTTGTTTTACCAAAATACTGCAAAAGTTGAAGTTAACATTGAATACTCAGGAAGAAGTTATTTAGAATTAATTTCTCAACCCAGATATCTTCAAGCGATCGTCGCATCAGCGTTTGGATATGCTATTATGACTTTTTTGATGACCGCAACACCTTTAAGTATGCACGTTATGGAAGGTATGAGTCTTAATAAAACAAGTATTGTTATTCAAATTCATGTAGCTGCAATGTTTTTACCATCTTTAATTACTGGTCACTTAGTAAAAAAGTTTGGTCATAGTAAAATAATGTATGCTGGAGTTTTTCTCTATAGCATCACTGTATTTGCCAGCCTTTTTAATCAATCATTTCTTAATTATATGTTTGCACTTATATTTCTTGGCTTTGGTTGGAATTTTTTATTTATTTCTGGCACAAGTTTATTGGTTCTTACATACAAAGAGGAAGAAAAATTCAGAGCCCAGGGATTGAATGATTTTATAGTTTATTCTGTTCATGCTTTAGGAAGTCTATCTGCTGGTATTTTAATAGTTTTAACAAACTGGAAATTTATGAATATAGTATGTATTCCTTTAATGATTATAATTGTTTTAATAACGTTAAGAGCTGATTTTTTATCTAAGAAATGAGCTTTTTATTACTTGGATTTTTCACTGGTTTAAGTCTGATTTTAGCAATCGGTGCCCAAAATATTTTTGTAATAGAGCAGGGACTTAAAAAAAATTATATATTTTTAGTTTGTTTAATCTGCTCTATATCTGATTTTATTTTGATTTTTTTAGGATTGTTTTTATTTGAATATTTTACAACTTACTTCACTAAGAATATTGAGCTTATTTTTAATATTTTACTTTTTATTTTTTTGATTCACTTTATTTATAACAAAGTAATATCCTTATATAAAAGTTCAAATTTTAATTTTGAAAACAACAGTTTACCTCTAAGAGCTATAATAATTAAAACCCTTGGGTTTACGTACTTAAATCCACATGTTTATTCTGATACTGTCTTTTTTTTAGGAAATTTTTCAAAGAATTTTTTGGTTATTCATAAATATTTATTTGGTATAGGAGCTTCCATTGCTTCATTTATATTTTTCTTCTCTTTAGGTTATTTGGCAAAATTTTTTTCTAATAATTTAATTAATTCAAAATCTTGGAAAATAATTAATTTTTTGATAATTATATTTATGACTGTTTTATCTAGCTATGTTTTTATGGAGATTATAGGTTTAATTTGAAAATCCATATTTTCTAAGCCTTGCATCACCAGTTCTTGCATGAGCCTCCATGCCTTCATATCTCGAAATTCTAGCAGCCGCAGAACCTACCTCTTTTGTAGATTCTTTAGTCATTCTTTGAAAACTTAGTGTTTTAATAAATTTTCCTACAAACAAACCACCAGTATATTTACCTGCACCCTTAGTAGGTAATATGTGATTTGTTCCAGAACATTTATCTCCATATGCAACTGTTGTTTCTTCCCCGATAAATAATGACCCATAATTTTTTAATCTATCATGAAACCACTTATCATTCTTAGTTTGTACTTCTAAATGCTCAGGTGCATAATCGTCACTTACTTTAGCCATTTCTTCTTCATTATCACAAAGTATAACTTCACCATAATCTCTCCATGCTGCTTCAGCACTTGTTCTAGGCAATTCAGGTAATTCAGAAATTAATTCAGGAACTCTTTTCATTACTTCATCAGCAAGTTTTTTACTTGTTGTATACAACCAAGCTGGAGAATTGTACCCATGCTCAGCTTGACCCACTAAATCGACTGCAACTATTTCGGAGTCAGCTGTTTCATCAGCAATAACAGCTATTTCTGTTGGTCCCGCAAATAAATCAATTCCAACTTTTCCGAATAATATTCTTTTTGCTTCAGCAACATATTGGTTTCCTGGTCCAACTAAAATATCAGCAGGTTCATTACCAAACATTCCATAAGTCATCGCTGCTATTGCTGGAACCCCTCCTAAATTTAAAATTACGTCAGCACCACATAAATTAGCAGTATAGATTATAGCAGGATGTGCACCAACATTTTCCTTTGGTGGACTACAGGCAATAATATTTTTAACTCCAGCAACCTTAGCTGTAGTTACACTCATTACAGCTGATGCTATATGAGCATACCTTCCTCCAGGTATGTAACATCCAGCAGTATTTACAGGAACTAATTTTTGTCCAGCAAACAAACCTTTAGAAAGTTCAACTTCAAAGTCTTGGCCATAATTTTTCAATTGTGCTTCTGCAAATTTTCTAACTCTGTCGTAAGAAAATTTAATATCATCTTTGGTTTTTTGATCTAAAGATTTGCCTATATCATCAATTTTTTCTTTAGAAATAATTATTTCTCCATCATATTTATCAAATTTTTTTGTGAGTTCTTTACACCCATCTTCTCTCGATTTTTCTAGACCGTTCAGGAGTTTTTGAACTATTTCTCTTGTTTTTAAATCGTCTGTAGTTGGTTGTTTAGGCGATTTTTTTAAATACTTTATTGTCATATAAAATTCTAAATCATTAATTAATCTAAAGCAACAACCGCAGCTGCAATTGATGCTAATCTAGCAGCAGCAAGATCAGATCTTGAGGTAATAACGACTGGAACTTTACCACCAACAACTACACCAGCCGCACATGCACCCATAAAGTAAACCATTATTTTAACTAGAGCATTCCCAGTTTCGACATTAGGAACCAATAAAACATCTGCATTTCCAGCAACTAGATTTTTAATTCCCTTAATTTCTGCAGATTTTTTTGAAATACTATTATCAAATGCCAATGGTCCAAAAACGTCTGCACTTAAATTTTCTTTTTTTGCTAACTCGGTTATTTCTTTTGCATCTAATGAGCTTTGAACACTATCTAATACCTCTTCGGTTGCAGACAAAACAGATACTTTAGGTCTTTCAGTTCCAATTCTATTACAAAAATTTATTACATTTTTTAATATATGCATTTTTGTTTTAACATTCGGTGAAACGTTTAATGCCCCATCAGTAATAATAAGTGGTTTATCATCCTTATTTAATGTCATATGCCAAATATGACTTAGTCTAGTTTTTCCAATTAAGTTATATTTTTTTTTTATTATTTCTTTCATTAAAACATCTGTATGAATATGACCTTTTACAATTATTTTAATAGATTCCTTTGAGGCAAGATCTGCAGCAATCTCAGCTGTTTTATTTTCACTTTTTTCATCAATAATCTTAAAACTAGAGATATCAAAATTTAAATCTGAAGCACATTTATTTATTTCTTCTTTATCTCCAATAAAAATTGGAGTTATTAAATTTTCATTTATTGCATCCATTACAGACATCATTGTTAAGGATTTCCCTGCATTAACAATACCTGCTGAAATTCCTTTTTTTTGATGTGCAACATCAAGAAGATTGTTTGGACAAACTATTTCTTTATCTGAAAGCATTTTTTTTTATATATAATTGTTGAAATGTATATAGTAAGTTAATATGGCATAAAATGGAAATAGTAACAACAATAGCACCAATAGCTTTAGCATTGATAATGCTCACTCTTGGATTAGGTTTAACAATTAATGATTTTACAAGAGTTATAAATCAACCAAAAGATTTTATTATTGGGTTGCTTTGTCAGTTAATTTTGCTACCTAGCGTTGCTTTTTTTCTCATTAAAGTTTTAAACACTCCCTTAGAACTTGCTCTTGGAGTTATGATAATAGCTGCTGCACCAGGTGGTGTAACCTCAAATGTGTTAACAAAATTTGCAAATGGAGATGTTGCTCTCTCAATTTCTTTAACCGCTATTTTAAGTTTAATAAGTATAATATCTGTTCCATTTATTATTTTTAAATCTGCTGATATTTTAAATATTCAGTATGCAACAAATGAAATTTCTATGTTGCAAATATCATTAAAAATGTTTTTAGTTGTAACTTTGCCTGTAATTATTGGAATGATTATTAGAAAATTTGTACCTTTTTTTTCATCAGAAGATAAATTAATGGAGCGAATATCTATTTTTCTTTTTGCAATAGTATTTATTGCTATCTGGGTTGAAGAAAAAGAAAATATTTTCTCATATTTAAAACAAGCTGGGTTAGTTACCTTAGTTCTTAATATTATAATGATGATGATTGGATATTATATTGCTAAATTTTTTGCTTCAGGGATTGAACAAAGAAAGTGCATCTCTTTAGAATGCGGCTTACAAAATGGTACACTTGCAGTTTTTGTGGCTACACAAATATTTGATGATATAGCTTTTATCGTTCCAACAGCAACATATGCTTTAGTAATGTTCTTAACATCTATAATATTCGTATTTTTAGTAAGAAATTCTAACTAATTATTTAAAACAGGACATTTTGTGGCATTAAATAAAAAGAATTAATGATGAAAGATATTATAAAGTTTGATAAAAATATTTAGATGGAAAATATAACCAAAAATTTACAATTTGTATTATTAACAATAATTTTGATCAGCACAATTATAGCTGTTGGTATTGAAATTAAGACTATGTTTTTTAACCAATCAGTTACATTGGCAGATTTACTTTTAATGTTTCTATATCTTGAAGTTTTGGCTATGGTTAGAGTTTTTTGGGATCAACAATCAATAAGTATTACATTACCGTTATTGATAGCCATTACGGCACTTTCACGATTTATAATTTTGCAAGGAAAAGAAATGGATCCTACAGGTTTAGTCTATGAAGCAGTTGCAATCCTATTAATCGCTGGTGCTATTGTAGTACTCCGTTTACGTCACAGCGATAAGTTAGGACTTAAACCTAAAAAAAAAAATAAATAACATAATATGAAAAAAATTATTTTCTTATTATTATTTCTTTTTCCAAATTTAACATCAGCAGCGTCTATGAGTATGATTGGTGAAACAGGAAAAGAGTCTGAGGTAAGTAAAATAATTGAGATAAAAATGTATGACAACTATTATGAACCTAACATTATTGAGGTAAAAAAAGGTGAAACTATTAAATTTGTTGTAATTAATTTAGGTGAATTGGTACATGAATTTAATATTGCTACTAAAGAAATGCACATAAAACATCAACCTGAAATGATGATGATGGTTGAAAAAGAAATTCTTCTAGGTGACAGAATAGATTTAAAAAAAATGAAGGAAGCCGCTAAAACAAATCACTCCATGACTCACTCTCACTCAAATAGTGTTTTATTAGAACCAAAAAAAAGTGCAGATTTGATTTGGAAATTTAACAAAAATACCAAACTTGAAGCTGCCTGTAATGTTCCAGGTCATTACGACTCTGGTATGGTTGCAAAAGTAAATATTAATTAAATAAATTATCTTAATAATAGATTTATATCTTTTAAAATATTTGATGGTATTTTAATTTTTTTATTTGAATTTTGTATTAATCTTTTAAATTTATTTTGACCTGGAAACAAGATTTCTTTTTCATTTTTAATTTTAGATAAACTTTTAACTCTTTTAATATTTTCTTTAATTCTTTCATTATAATTATTAAGAAATAAGTTTGGCTTCATTAAAATAAATAAATGTCCAACATTTTGTGGTCCATTAAAATCATCAAAAGGATCTCTTACTTTTCCTCCGTGATTGCTTCCAGTTATCACACCACTCAAAATATCAACCATCCATGCTAAACCTGAACCCCTATAACCTGCTATTGGCAATTGAACGCCTGACAAGGCTTTCTTGGCATTGGTAGTAATGTTTCCATCTTTATCTAATGCAGTACCATAAGGAATTTTTTTTCCTAATTTTGCTGCAATCCTAATTTTTCCTCTGTTAATTATCGACATTGAAGTGTCTAAAACAAATGGAATTTTTGAAGATGTTGGTGTTGCAAAACAAATTGGATTTGTGCCGAACAATTTTTTTTTAGAACCATATGGTGCTATTGCTGGTGGTGCGTTAGTGAAACAAATAGCAATTAAATTTTTTTTTGCAGCTTTTTCAGCATAATATCCTGATAGTCCATAATGGCCACTGTTTTTAACCGCAACAAATCCAATACCTGTTTTCTTTGTAATTGATATTGCTTTCTTTATTGCAAAATCTGCAGCTACAAAACCTATGCTATTATCTGCATCTATATGGCAAATAGATTTTGAAATATTCTTTACTTTAATTTTAGGATTTGGATTTATTATTTTTTTTTTAATTCTATCACAATACATTTTGAGTCTTGAAAGACCATGAGATGGAGACCCAACTAATTCAGCGTTAATTAATGCATCAGCACATATTTTTGAGTGCAAATGACTTAAATTATATTTTTTAAAAATTTTAATTATTATTTTTTTTAAAGCTTCTTTCTTCATTGGATTTCAATTTTTTGAAAACCAATCAGAAAACTGATCTTTATTTTTGGATATATAATCTGGAAGTTCACCAACATTTATTGGTTTCAATTTATAATTATTATTCCATTTGTTTGGATCTGTCTGATCTAAAAAATGATTATAAAAAACTTCATGATTATTTATCTTTTCTTTGATGAATTCTATATTAATATTATTATCTTCAAACTCATTATGATGTCCTCCATTTTTCATTTTATTAAATAAATCCTCTGCGGATTTTAAATTTGTAAAATGCCAACCTCCATCATTAATAATTTCAAGATTTGAGTATTTAGTATTTGAAAAAAAAGTATCCAATCTCCAAAGTGGATATTTTTTATTTTTTAAATTTCTTAACCAGGGCATTGACAAAAGTTTATTTTTTTTACATGCTTTTGAACCATGCCAAGGCATAGCATCATACAAAAGATCAAACTTATAATAAAAAAACAACTGCTTAAATATAAGAATATCTGATTTAGATTTTAAAAATTGATCTGAATTTAAATTAGGTATTTCATCATTATCACTCAAAATGATTAAATCATTATTAGATGCACTATCAATTCCTTTCATCATAAATTCGTAGGATTGGTCAATCCTCTTAAGACTGTTGGCTCTTTTATCTATAGATTTAAGATTTTTATCTCTATTAATTTCGTCTGGCTCATTCTCAATAACAATATAAATAATTTTATCTTTAAATTTTTTATAATTATTTATGTTAAAATTAAGTTCCTTCTTTTTACCACTATGTGAATAACAAGATTCTACAACAATAAATTTTTCAACTTTTTCACCTAAAATATTAAAACGCACATCCATTAAAAGGTCTTCATCAAAATATGTTGTACAATCAAATATCTTCATTAATTTTTTATAAAATT
>CAZBRW010000032.1:0-8791 GCA_964494555.1 uncultured Candidatus Pelagibacter sp.
TTCAAGTGAAAGGATATTTTGCATGGTCTCTATTAGATAATTATGAATGGGCTTTCGGCTATGAAAAACGTTTTGGATTAATTCACGTTGATTTTGAAACATTTAAAAGAACTCCAAAAATATCTTTTAATCAATTTTCTAAATATTTGTAAGTAAATTAGGGATGTTTCAATTATTATTAAATAATCTATTAAATTTCATTACATAAACATATTATAAAATTAGTTTATATTATTTTACGATATTAATTATTATAATATAAAAATATGAATGAAGGATCAGTAATCAGCCAATTAAAGATCAATTTTTATAGAAGAGTTGATAAACCTGATGAAGTAAGATTTCTAGACTCGTCAACACTTAATCATGCGATATGTCTTGAAATAGCTGAAGCTACATTTAATAACTCATTAATCTCATATGAAGATCTTTGTCACAAAATTCCAAGAAAAATAGGAGCTAGATCTACAATTCTTAATTCTCTCAATTATGCCGTCTCAAAAAAATTTTTTATCAAAAAAAACTATGAAAAAGATAAGCGAATAAAAACTTATGCTCTTTCAAAAGCTTTTCAAAGCGCTGTAACAGAGTGGATTAACGAATTAAGAGAAGTTACAAGTAATTTTAAGTAATTAATTAAATAAAAGACCAGCTCCTAAAAGGCCTGTATCTTCTTTTATCTTAGTAATCTTAAAATTAATTTTTTTTACATCATTACAAAAAATGTAACTTCTAGTATCTAAAATTAATTTCTTAGTAAAATTACTGTTATTTAGTATTACGCCTCCACCTAAGACCACTAACTCTGGGTCTATTGTATTAATCAAATTGCCTATAAACGAAGCTAAAGAATTTGATATCTTGTCTAAGTAGGAATTTTTTTCATAGCTTGAATTCATTTTTGATATTTTTTTTATAATTGGCTTACCTGAGTAAAATTCTTCTGGGATCAAAGAATTAGTTTTATTAGTTTTAGGATTAAATAAGGAAATTTTTGAAGAACCAAAATGAATAGCATAACCCCTTGCACCTGTATAAATTTTGTTATCAATCATTAATGAGTAGCTTATTCCTGAACCAATATTTATATAAACAAAATTTTCTTTTCCCCTTCCATGCCCAAAAAATTTCTCAGCTCTTAAATGATTTCGTACATCGGAGTCAGCTTTGACTTTGATTTTTTTAGAAAACAAATTTTTGAAATCTAAATTGTTCCATTTAAAGTTATATGTGCCTTTAATGATCCCATTGTTATTTATAAGTTCTGGTACTCCTATTCCAACACAATCAATTCCTGAGTCTTTTAAAATAGTTTTTGCATTATTAATAATATTATTGAGGTTAGCCTTATCATTTTTAAATAATTTAGATGGGAATTCTATTTTTTTAGAAATATTACCTGTCAAAGTATTTACTATTCCCATTGAGGTCTTAGTGCCACCAATATCTATACCTAAGGATTTTGACATTATGATAAGTTTGATAATTTATCAGTAAATATTCTATATTTCTTGCATTTATAAATTATTGAAGCAGGCCATTTACTATTAAATTTAGCATTTTGGGCTATCATAGAAAATGCATACTTCTTCTCATTGCCAGTTAAGACTAAGGTGGCTGATTTTGATAAAGCAGATATTGTATTTAATCCAACCGTGAGACCATATTTGGGAACTTCATTGATAGATTTAAAATTAGGGAAAGTTTTCATGTTATCTCGTCTAGTCTCTTTAGTTAACTTAGTTATGTGAGTATTTTGATTTCTTTTAGAATAAATATTATTGAAAGCAACATGACCATCAGAACTACCAGATGCCAATAAAAAAATATCTATCCCTCCTATATTTTTTATTTGATGATCATATTTTGCTGGATCTAAAACATTTGGAAATAATATTCTTTCATTTGTTATTTTATGATTTTTTCTTTTTTTATAATTTAATAGTCTTTTAATTACCTGATTGCTAAATCTTACACAACTAAAGTGGCTCTTTGGATCAACTAAAGAGAAGCTATTTTTTCTTTTTAAAACATATTCATCCATCATAACTATTGTTAAGTTTTCTAAACTTATTTTTTTTTTATGTGATATTCGCCCTAGTTGATAATATGTTTTTGTTAAAGATCTACCACCTGGGCAACCTAGGACACATTTATTTTTTTTTTGGAGGAGTTCTAAGATTTCATTAGCAAGGTATTTAGCTAATTGATTACTATCAGAAAAATTTTTTATCAATTATTTTTCTACTCCTGTTACCATTCCTGAAATGAAACGTCTTTGAAGAAATATATAAACAATTAATACTGGTAAAGCCACCCATATAGCCGCTGCTGCGGTTATTGCTGGGTCACCGTAACGCTTATTTCCTGCAAAATAACTGAGTGCTAAAGGAGCGGTTCTCATATCTGCATCTTGGATCATTATCAATGCAAGTAAAAATTCATTCCAGGTCCACATAAACAACAATACTGTTAAGGTTAGTATTGCAGGCTTCATCTGAGGTAATAGAATTTTAATTAAGATTGCTATTTTACCAGCTCCCTCTAGCATTGCAGCTTCTGATAAGGTTATGGGGATTGATTTAAAACTAGAGCGTAACCAAAAAATACTAAAAGGTATTGATAACCCTATTTGAGGGAGAATTAATGCCCAGTAGGAACTATCTAATCCAAATTTTCTCATAGAATAATACAGAGGAATAATTAGCGACTCATATGGTAAAACTAATCCCACCAAAAGAATTGCAAATAGGGGAGTAATTCCAAGTACATCAAGCTTTTCAAATGCATAAGCGGCAGGAATACTACATACAATTGTTATACCAACAACACCTATGACTACTACAAAAGAGGAAAATAAACCTTTACTAAAGGCCCCACCTGTCCATGCCTTGATAAAATTATCAAGATAAATTCCAGTAGGTAATGTAAAACCCGACACACGAGTTCCTGGTTCACTCAAAGCTAAAAATAATATTGAAAAGAATGGATACAGTACAATTAAACAACCAAGTAAAAATATTAGGTGTGCAATAAGTTTTTCACGATCGCTTTGTTTCATTTTTTTTCTCTGAGTGTAACAATAATAAGTGAAATTAAAGTAAATATAAGTAGTGTTAACATTACTCCTAAGGATGATGCGGAACCAACTTGGTTCATTTGAAATGCTTTTTTATATATAAACATAGAAGGTATCATTGTCGAAGTTCCAGGCCCACCCCCTGTAGTAATATATATTAAATCAAAGTTTCTAAGAGCAAGGGTTACAGTAAATACCAAAGCTACAATAATTTCTCCTTTTAGACCTGGAAGAGTAACATTGAAAAATTCAGCAAATGCTCCTGCGCCATCCACCTTTGCAGCGTCATATAATTCGGATGGGATCTTTTGAACTCCGGCTATAAAAAGTATCATTGTAAAACCAAACATAACCCATGTGCCAATCAATCCAACAAATGGTAAAGCGTAATCAAATGAGCCAAGCCAGGCGCGGGATATGTCTTCCAATCCAAAAAAATCTAAACCAGAATTAAGAGGTCCCTTTGGTGCGTAGATCCATCTCCAGGCTATACCAACAACAATCATTGATAAAATTTGGGGTAAAAAAAGTATGGCACGATACATTGCCATTCCTTTAATTTTAACCCTAACCATGATACCAGCTATTCCCAAACCAATAACTATTGGGAAAAAAGAATAAAAAATAATTAATATAAAAGAATGTTTAATTGATGATGTTATTTTTTTATCAGCAAGGTTTTTTTTATAGTTTTCTAAGCCTACCCACTTCTTTTCTCCTATCCCACTCCACTCTGTAAAAGATGTGAAAATTGTGTCACTTAAGGGATAAAGAACAAATAAACTATAAAATAAAAATGCAGGGAGAAGATATAAGTAGTTTGAGTAATCGATTTTTTTGAAAGGCCTATGATTTATCATTGAATCGTCATAGGCCTCGCAAATAAAATTTAGTTCATACTTTCAGCAGCCATTGCATCAATAAAGTCTTTTGCTGATGCTGCACCACCTAGTAATCTCTGAAGTTCTTGTGTTACAGTATCATACATACCAGGGGTAGCCCAATCTGTATAAAAAGTCTTTGCATTTGAGCCAACAAGAGCGTTTGAAGCAGAAATTACTTCTGCTTGCAAATTAGATGTTGGATCTATAGTTGGAGACTGAGCTGGAACTCTGCCCACCTGCATAAGATCATCAACAAAATCATTGCTCATTAAATGTGCTAAAAACTTTGCAGCTAAGTCAGGATTAGATGATTTAGAACTAATATGCCAAGGAAGTGCAAATGAACCTCCACCAGCAACACCACTAGTGCTTCTTGGCATAGCAAATGCTCCAACGTTATCACCCATTCCTTCATTAAGTTGAGCTGTCATCCAAGTACCAGTAAGGTTGAATAGTCCATCACCGTCAATAAACATTGCATTAGCGTCGTCATAACCTATACCCAAAGAGTCGCTACCAAAATAACCTGCTTCAGCCATTTCTTCGAGCTTTTCAGCAGCTTGAATTCTTGATGAAGTAGCATAGTCATTACCCTTTGCATCAAAAATCCAACTTCTTGTTTGACTAGGATCAACAAAGGCTCCTTCTATCAATCCCCATACATGTATTATAGGCCACCCGTCGGCACCACCTAATATTATTGGAAGCTCTCCTGCGCTATTAGCTGTGGCTAACGCACTTTCAAACTCAGAAAAATTAGTAGGAACTGATAAACCAAGTGAGCTTAGTTTTTCTTTATTATAATAAACAATCACATCCTCAGCTACTGGGCTTATTCCATATAAAGTTCCAGATCCCCAGCTAGAGCCATCTTCACTCCAAGAAAATTCTGCGAGTGATCCATCAGCAAATAAATTTTTCCAACCATACTGATCAGCATATTTATCTAATGGAATAATAAGATCATTTTGAATTAATGTTCCATCAACTGTAAATCCTTGATTGCCATGTGCTAAGTCAGGCGGATTACTATCAGCCAACTTTAATTTAATAGTTGCCATAAAATCATCCCAACCTAAATAACTTGCCTCAACTGTTACTCCAGGGTTTGCTTCTTCAAACTGTGCAGCGGCGGCAGTAAGTGTTGCCTCATCACCAGCTTCAGCGAGTATCCTCAAAGTCTCTGCATTAACATTAGTCGTTAAAAAAAGCACTGAGAGAAAAATTAAAAATTTTTTCATCGTTTCCTCCTTTTATTTAATCCTTAGTAATAAGTAAAATATAAAGTCTTCAATAAATCAAATTTTAAATACTACTTAAAATTACTATTATATTTTATGATGATTCTTTAAGGACTATTTGTCTTGAATTTCAATGTAATTTTCTATTAGTATGGTTTCACTAGGGGGGAAGAGTATGAGTGAAAAAATTGTTTTAATTGGTGCTGGAAGTGCGAACTTCGGATTAGAGGCAGTATCTGATATTTTTAAATCTCTGCCACTTGAAGGTAGTGAGATTATTCTTCATGATACAGACTCAGGGGCTTTAAAAGAAACTTTAGAAGTCGCCGAAAAATATAAATCCGAATGGAATGTAAACTTTACTTTAAAAGCTTGCGAGGATAGGAAAGATGCCCTTGAAGGTGCAACATTTATTGTTATATCAATAGAAGTTTCACCTAGGTTTGGATTATGGGATGAGGACTGGAAGTTTCCTCAACAGTTTGGAATAAAACAAATCTATGCTGAAAATGGAGGTCCTGGTGGTCTTTTTCATTCTTTAAGAATTATTCCTCCTATCCTAGAAATTTGCGATGATATCAATCAGATTTGTCCCGATGCATATGTCTTTAACTTTAGCAATCCAATGCAAAGAATATGTCATGCTGTAACTGTAAAATATCCTGAAATGAAATTTATTGGTTTATGTCATGCTATTGCCGAAATGGAAAGAGACTTGCCTGAACTTATGAATACAGGATTTGAAAATATCGAATACAGAGCGGGTGGGCTAAATCATATAAGCATACTTACTGAAGTTAAATATAAAGACTCTCAAAAAGATGCTTATCCTCTAATTAGAGATAAGGCTTTGGATTATTACAAAAATTATGTGATTGATTTTGAAAAGATGAATGAACAATCTACGTCTCCTGGAGCAGAACGAGGTATTTTTTTAAAGCTTTTTGAGACTTATAATTATCTTCCTATTACAACAGATAGTCATTTAGGAGAGTATCTTCCTTGGGCCCATAGTATTGCCGATCATCATGCTATTCTTCATTTTTACAAAAGTTATAAAAAAAACTGTATGACCATCTATAAATCTGAAGAAATGCATAGTTTTTATTTTGATAGAAATAGGAAATCAAAAGAAAGATTAGTAGAGTTAATGGAAGCTATCGTAGAAGATAAAAAGATGGAAGAAGCAGCTGTTAATATTTTAAATAAAAATTTTATAAAGCAAATACCTAACGATATAGTTGTAGAAGTTCCTGCTATTGTTGGGAAGGATGGTATTAATGGGATTAGTCTTGATAACTACCCTGATAATTTTGCCTCTATCTTAGTAAATCAAGTTGGTACAATAAGGTTAACAACTCAGGCGGTTCTAGAAAAATCAAAATCTATTGCTTTTCAAGCGCTATTAGCTGACCCAGTCGTTGATGATTATAATTCAGCAAAATCTCTTTTAGATACAATGCTCTATTTTCAAAAAGATCATCTCGGCTATCTAAAATAGTTTGATTAACTTAGGTATTATTGGATGTGGATCTGTGATGCAAGGTCCTTACATGGAATTAGTAAATAAATTTATATTTAAAAAACTAGTTAATTTAAAATCTGTATCAGATACTAATTTAGATCTTCAGCCAATATTAAAAAAAAAATTTTTTTTTGAAAATTTTTTCACTGATTATAATCAAATACTCAATGACAAAAAAATTGATGTTGTATTAATACTAACTTCTATGAGAGAGCATGCTAAGATTGCTAAGCAAGCTCTATTGAAAGATAAACATGTCTTGGTTGAAAAACCAATGGCTACAAATATGAAAGAGCTAGGTGGTCTTTTTAAAATTGCAAAATTATCAAATAAATTTTTGATACCAGCACCCTTTGTAACATTAAGTCCAACTTACCAAGCTATAAATATAGAGTTAAAAAATAAAACAATTGGTAACGTTTCGCTTGCTAGAGCTAGATATGGTTGGTCAGGGCCTGATTGGGGTGAATGGTATTATAAAACAGGCGGAGGTCCATTATTTGACTTAGGCGTTTATAACATTACTACATTAACAGGCTTATTAGGCCCTGTTAAAAATTTAGTGGCGAAATCTTCTCTTTCTTCACCATATCGAACAATAAATAAGAAAAAAATTAAAGCACACACAAATGATAATTTTCAAATTATGCTCGAGTTTAAAAATGGTTGTATAGGTGTAGTTACTACAGGTTTCACAATGCAACAGTATAAATCTCCCGCTATAGAACTTTATGGTTCAAATGGAACAATTCAAATGCTTGGAGATGATTGGGAACCAAAAGGCTTTGAAATATGGAGAAATTCGAGATCTTCCTGGGAGCTATATAACACCCCTTATGCCAATTGGCCCTGGGCATCTGGTTTTATTCATTTAATTGAGTGCATACTAAAGAAGAAAAGACCATCAATTAAATTAGATCATGCCTACCATGTGAATGAAATAATGATTAAGATTAATGAATCGTCGAAGAAAAATAAAGAAGTCTCGATAGATAGCTCATTCAAGCCTCTGAAGTTTTCAAAAAAGGTTAAAATAAAAAAAGGTCATCTAGATCATGATAGGGATCACGATGGTATATAAACCCTCCCCTAAACCAGATTACTTAAAAAGTACTTTGATCAAATATTCTTCTATAAAAACTCATATGTGGGGGGATAAAATTTCAGGATATGTTAAAGATTGGATTTATGTTTCAAACAGACATTTACATCAAATAATTTTTGGTCTGAAGCCTAACTCAAATTTTAAACATTCTGAAAGTTTTAGAACTATTTTTGGAGCAGATGAATATTTATATGTTTTGTCAGGAATATTATTAATAAGTAATCCAAAAACAGGAGAGGTTAAACGAGTAGAGGAAGGTCAGTCAGTTTTTTTTGAAAAAGATACATGGCATCATGCATTTAATTATAGCAATAAAGAGTTACAAGTCTTAGAATTTTTTTCTCCTCCCCCTATTACAGGAACATCTGGTATTTATGCAAAGAAAAGACCTTATCTAAAAAAAAATCTATACCAAAGAGAATTTTCTATTAACCCTCTAAGAAAATCTGGTAACAAGAACTCACTAGAGATTTTGAAAAATGAGAATATTAATTGGTCACTTCATGGTAAAAATCAGGAACTTTTATTGGGAGATATAATAAATACTAAACATTTAAAAATAAAAATAATTAAATTAAAAGGATTTCAAAAAAGCCCACCTTTGTCATTTAAATATCATTCCTGCTTTTTTAGTCTTAGTAATAATCTGCAGTTTAATATTAATCTCTCTAAAAGACTGCGTGTGCTTAAATATAGGGATAGTGTATATTTGATTAAAGGAGATAATTTGACTATTAAAAATAATTCAAAAATTGAAGCTTCATTAATAATTTGTGAAGGTATTTAAAATAATGAAGTAACCATAAAATAAGCTAAGTTCTCTAGATAACTATCTTAGATGTATATTTCATTAAAAAATGCTAAAGTTTTCAACCTATTATGGCTGATGTAAATCTAAAAAGCATAAGAAAAACCTACGATAAGACAGAAGTAGTTCATGGAGTAGATCTAGATATT
>CAZBRW010000033.1:0-8003 GCA_964494555.1 uncultured Candidatus Pelagibacter sp.
CCCAGAACCTCCTGGTCCGTAGCCAAGCGCTCTATCCAATTGAGCTACAGGCGCAGAAATTTTTTTATATATATGTTTATATTTTTTTTAGCAAATTAGGAATTAAATAATTCTTTTTTAGAATTATTCTTTGTACCCAATCCTTGCCATCAAGGTTTTTATAATTATTGGTTTTCTTAAATTTTTTAAATAATATCTTAATCATGCCTGCTTTTATACAATTTAAGAATGTCCAAAAAGAGATATAAATGTGTTAAAAATAATGATGAAAAACAGTATTCCAAAAGATACAGAGGCTTTAATTTCAGAGGCTGAAAAATCAAATCAATTATCAAAATTTCACAAAAAAAATAAAAAAAAAGATAACTTCAATCATTTTTATTCAATAGAAGAAATTTTGGAGGCAACAAAAAATATAGACCAAGAGTTATGGAAGGATAAATAAACATCAAATATTATATGATCAAAAATATTAAAATTTTATCGAACGAACTAAATGTTTTCTTTGATAATCAAAAAGAAGATAATTTTCCAAATATATGGCTTAGAGATCATGCTAGAGATGAGACAAGTTGGGACTCAAGATCTTATCAAAGAAAAATTTTTACAGCAAAACTTGACACTAATTTACATATTAAAAAAGCAGAAATAATTGATCAAGGAAATAATATTAGTGTTTTGTGGTCTGATATGAAAAATCCAATTAAATATTCTTATGATTTCTTAACTAAAAATTCTTTTAATTATAAGTTTAAAGAAAAAAAATATAAGCTATGGTTTAAAAATGAAATTGATGAGAAGATCTTCATAAAATTTGAGGATGTAATTAAAAATGATGGATTCAGCACTTTTTTAAAAAAATTACATGATTTTGGTTTTTGTGTAATTAAAAAATGCAAAACCGACATGAGCTCTGTAAAAACTATAGCCAACAAAATTGGGTATGTAAGACATTCTATCTTTGGTGGACTATGGAGTTTTGAGTCAGATAAAAATATGGCAGACAGCGCATATACACAAGATGAACTTAGGCCACATACAGACTCAACTTACAGTAATGACGCTCCAGGTCTTCAATTATTACTTTGTTGCCAGTACGAAGCCGAAGGAGGCGATTCAATAATGGTTGATGGATTTAAAATTGCAGAAACAATTAAAAAAGAAAACGAGGAATTATTTGATATTTTGTCTAAAACAGAAGTTAAGGGTCAATATAAAGGAGATGGCGTATATTTGGAAGCATCAAGGCCTATTTTTAGATTAAATAAAGATAAAGAACTTATGCAAGTAAGTTTTAACAATTATGATCGTGCTCCTTTTAGATTTAAAAATGATTTAACTATAAAATTTTATGAGGCTATTAAAAAATTTGATTTACTTGCAAACAGTAAAGAATATCAATGGAGACATATATTAAAACCAGGTGAACTTTTAATATTTAATAATTGGAGAGTTTTGCATGGTAGAGGTTCTTTTAAAGGCAAGAGAAAAATTTCTGGATGCTATATAAATAAAGAGGATTTTGATAGCTCTTGTAGATTGCATAATATTATCTAATAATCTTATTAATCTTAAATACAAAAAAATGACTAAATCTTTCTCAATGATCTGTGCGTTAATTACTACTTTTATTTGGGGAACAGCTTTTATTGCACAAGATACGGGGATGGATAACATTGGTCCATTAACTTTTAATATGGCAAGATTTTTTGTAGGTTTTTTAACTATTCTTCCAATAGCCTTACTTTTTGAGCAGAAAAAAATTAAAGCTGAAATAAAATCAAATCAAAAACTATTTTTTAAATATCTTTTATTTATGGGTGTTTCCTTATTTCTGGGAACATATTTGCAGCAGGCCTCTCTTCAATATACTAATATCGCTAATGCTGCTTTCTTTACAGTTTTTTATGTACCGTTAGTTCCTATATTATTATTTTTTATTTATTCAAAAAAAGTCCATTGGAGCATTTGGTCTTCAATAGGACTGTGTGTTGCTGGTGTGTACCTTCTAAGTGATTTTTCAAACTCTCAAGTAATGTTAGGTGATGCCCTAGTAATTTTATGTTCAGTTTTTTGGGCTTTACATATAATTTATGCTGGTAAATTTATGGAGATTTTTAATATACCAATGTTTTATGCTTCTCTCCAAGCTGCATTCGTTGGTATCGTATCTTTATTTTTTGCTTCAATATTCGAAAATATAGATTTATCAAATATCCTTTTAGAGAGTTATTCTATAATTTATGCAGGTGTTTTTTCAGGTGGAATTGCATTTACATTACAAATGTATGCACAAAAAAATATAGAGGAAGCACCAGCAGCAATAATATACTCCCTTGAAGGTGTTTTTGCTGCAATAGCTGGTTGGATTATATTAAATCAAGTTCTAGGATTTTCAAATATAGTAGGGTGCTTTTTAATTCTTTTTGCTGTGTTAATTTCTCAGCTAGTTCCACAAATAAAAAAAAATTAACTATATAAAATAAAAAATAAAATTATTGATAAAAATATTCTATAAATTACAAATAGATTCATTGAAAATTTTTTTGTAAATATCAGAAAATACTTAATTGATAAATAAGAAATTATAAAAGAAAATATTATTGTAAACAAAATAACAATATTAAAATCAATACTTTCAGATCTTAAATCTTTTAACGTCAATATACTGGCACCAGCTATTGCAGGTATAGATAGATAAAAAGATATTTTTGTTGACTCGAATCTGTCAAAATTTAAAAATCTTCCCGCAGTTATTACGATACCAGATCTGCTCACACCAGGTATTAAAGAAAGAGTTTGAAAGAAACCTATAAGTAAAATACTTTTTAGTTTTAAATCTGTATCTATTTTTTTTTTAACTTTAAATTTGTCAGCTATAAACAATAAAATAGCAAATATTAGAGTACTCCACGCCACTACTTCTAAATTTCTTAGTTTATCAATTAAACCTGTATTAAAAATTAATAATCCAATTATTACTAGTGGTGTTGAACCCAGGACCAGAAGGTATAATAGATTTTTATTTATAAAAATGTTCTTAAGATCATTTATAAAATAAAATAATATTGCTAATAGAGATCCTAAATGAAGGCTAACATCAGTAATTAAAGATTGAGATCTAAATTGATAGATTTCTGAAATAAGAAATATGTGCGCTGATGAACTAATAGGTAAAAATTCTGATATTCCTTGGACTATTCCTAAAACTAAAATTTCAATAAAATCGTAAACCATTAATTTTTCGTAAACTAAATAAATCTAAAATAAAGCAATAACATGTGGTCATACCAGACATGCAAAAATGTATTTTATCTTGTTTTTGTGGCTTTTTTAAAATTAATAGGTAATAAATGTTGTCCTACTTATAGTTTAAATGTTGATTTTATTAGTATATATAAAGGCAAAATATGCCTGAAAAAATGCTAAAATTTGTAAATATAGGTCAACAAAATCCACCTAAAAGAGATGTGTCAAACAGAAAAGAGGATTTTAGAGAGATTTACGATGATTTTATTAAGGAAAAGGCAAAGGAACAATCAAGTAGATGCTCACAGTGTGGGGTACCATTTTGCCAGGTTCATTGTCCTTTAAGCAATAATATTCCTGACTGGCTTAAATTAACGGCCGAAGGTCGTTTAGAGGAAGCTTACTTATTATCTCAAAGTACAAATAATATGCCGGAGGTTTGTGGAAGGATATGCCCTCAAGATAGACTTTGCGAAGGAAATTGTGTAATTGAGCAATCTGGGCATGGGACAGTTACTATCGGATCAGTCGAAAAATTTATTACAGATAATGCATGGGAAAATGGTTGGGTTAAACCGATTGAAGTTAAAAATGAGATTAACCAAAGTGTTGGAATAATTGGAGCAGGACCAGCAGGACTAGCATGCGGCGAACAATTAAGAAAGTTTGGATATAAAGTTACAATATATGATCGTTATGATCGTGCAGGTGGCCTTTTAATTTATGGAATTCCTAATTTTAAATTAGAAAAATTTGTTGTTGAAAGAAGAACTAAACTACTTAACGATAGTGGTATAGAATTTATTCAAAATTTTGAAGTTGGTAAAGATTCTTCACTTGATGAATTAAGAAAAAAACATGATGCTATTTTAATTGCTACTGGAGTATACAAAGCAAGAGAAATTAATTTACCAGGCAATGACTTGGGGAATATATTTCCAGCAATGGACTTTTTAACTGCATCAAATCGAAAAGGTCTTGGAGATGAAGTAAAACTTTTTGAAGATGGAACTTTGAATGCTCAAGATAAAAATGTTGTAGTAATTGGCGGAGGGGATACTGCTATGGATTGCGTTAGAACTGCAGTAAGACAAAACGCTAAATCAGTAAAATGTTTATACAGAAGAGATAAAGAAAATATGCCGGGATCTACAAGAGAAGTTTTAAATGCTGAGGAAGAAGGTATTGAATTTATTTGGCTCTCGACTCCTAAAGAATTTAAAGGAAAAGATAAGATTCAAAATATAATTGTAGATAAAATTAAATTAGGCAGTCCTGATGATAGTGGAAGGAGAAAGCCAGAAATAATTGAAAATTCTGAATTTGTTTTAAAAGCAGATATGGTAATAAAATCATTAGGCTTTGACCCTGAGGATTTACCAGCACTTTTTGGCTCTAAAGATTTGCAAGTATCTAAATGGGGAACAATTAAAAATAATTTTGACACAATGGAGACAAACCTGCCTGGAGTTTTTGCTGCTGGAGATATTATTCGAGGTGCATCTTTAGTTGTATGGGCTATTAAGGATGGAAGAGATGCAGCTGACTCGATTAAAAAATTTCTAGAAAAAAAAGAAAACAATATAGAAAAAGTTGCCTGATGAAAAATTACAATAAAAATTATAAAATATTAGAAGATAATTTTGTTTACTCAAAAAATATGGAACATGATGCTTGTGGAGTTGGATTAGTAGCATCAACAGAGGGCAGAAAATCTAGGAAAGTTGTAGAAAATGGCATTGAAGCTTTGAAGGCAGTTTGGCATAGAGGTGCAGTAGATGCAGACGGTAAAACAGGTGATGGAGCAGGCATACATATTGAAATTCCTAAAGATTTTTTTGTAGAAAAAATTGAGATAACTGGACACAAATATGATAATTCGGAAATTTGTGTTGGAATGATTTTTCTTCCAAAAAATAACTATGAATCCCAAGAAACTTGCAGAACTCTTATTGAAAGTGAATTAACAAAAAACAATTTTAATATTTATGGATGGAGGCAAGTTCCAGTTAACCCCAAGGTTTTAGGGGCAAAAGCCGATCAAACCAGGCCAGAAATTACCCAGGTACTATTTAAACACAATGACAAAAATTTGGTAGGTAAAAATTTAGAGATAAAACTTTACGAGTCGAGACGTAAGATTGAGAAGAAGGCTATGAGTATTAGTTTAAATAATTTCTATATATGCTCATTTAGTTCAAAATCAATAATCTATAAAGGAATGTTTCTTGCTGAGTCATTGTCAGATTTTTATACCGATCTAAAAGATGACAGATTTATTTCAAGATATGCAATATTTCATCAAAGATTTTCTACAAACACAGCACCTAGTTGGGATTTAGCTCAACCATTCAGATCTATTGCACATAATGGTGAGATAAATACTTTAAAAGGAAACATAAACTGGATGAAAGTACATGAGCAAGAAATGGGCAGCCCATTATTTGAGAATATCGAGAATCTTAAACCAGTTATTCCAGCTGGAAATTCTGACTCTGCATCATTAGATAATGTTTTTGAATTACTAAATATATCTGGCCAACCAGCACCCTTGGCTAAACTTATGCTTATACCCGACGCATGGTCAAAAAAAGATAAAATTTTGTCAAAAGATCATAGAGACTTATTTAATTTTTTAAACAGCACGATGGAACCTTGGGATGGTCCTGCAGCAATAGCCGCTACAGACAACGAATGGGTTATTGCAGCAACAGACAGAAATGGCCTAAGACCACTAAGATATACGATTACAAAAGATAATCTTTTGTTTGCCGGATCAGAAACAGGAATGATAGAGTTAAATGAAAAAAAAATTATTTCAAAAGGTAGATTAGGACCTGGCGAAATTATTGGTGTAAGAATAGCAAAAGGAAAAATATTTACTAACGAAAAAATTAAAAATTATTTAGCAAAAGAGTACAAACATTTTAATAGTCAAATTGTTGATCTAGACAAAAAAATCACTATTTCAAATGAAAGAAATATATTTTCTGGAAATGAGTTAAAACAGAGACAGCATTTATTTGGTGTTACTTTAGAGGATTTAGAACTTATTTTGCACCCAATGGCTGAGGATGCAAAAGAGGCAACTGGATCTATGGGTGACGACACACCACTAGCAGTTTTGTCTGATAGGTATAGACCACTCTACCATTTTTTTAGACAAAATTTTAGCCAAGTTACCAATCCTCCAATAGATTCATTAAGAGAAAATAAAGTTATGAGTTTAAAAACCAGATTTGGAAATCTAGGGAATATACTGAATTTTGATAATCTAACCAAGGACAACATATATGTTTTAAGTAGCCCAATTCTATCAAATACGCAGCTTGAAAAATTTATAAATTTTTTTGGAAAGAATTCTGCAAAAATAGACTGCACTTTTGACAAGGGTGAAAATCTGGAAACAGCTTTGAATAATATAAAAAAATTATCTGAAGTAGCAGTTAGAGAAGGTGTAACACAATTGATACTTACAGATAAAAACATTTCAAATTCAAAGATACCAATTCCGATGCTTTTATGTGTTGGTGCAATTAATTCATACTTAATTAAAAATAAATTGAGAGGATATGTTTCAATAAATGTTGAGACAGGTGAAGCGTTAGATACTCACTCATTTGCAACGCTAATAGGTGTCGGGGCAACTACAGTAAACCCTTATTTAGCTCTAGATAGTTTGTATCAGCGATTTGAAAAAAAATTGTTTGGTAATTATGATTATGAAGAATGTATCAAAAGATACATCAAATCAGTAAACAATGGTCTTTTAAAAATTATGTCAAAGATGGGCATATCTGTTTTAAGTTCTTACAGAGGAGGATGTAATTTTGAGACAGTTGGTTTAAGCAGAACCATAGTTTCTGAATATTTTCCAGGTGTAGCGTCAAAAATTTCAGGAATTGGACTTTCAGGTATAGAGAGAAAGTTAAGAAATATTCATAAAGAGGCTCTAGAAAATCAAGATTCAGTTCTACCAATAGGAGGAATTTATAGATACAGAAAAAATGGAGAAGTACATCAATATCAGGGAAATCTAATACATCTATTACAAAGTGCAGTCGGCTCAAATTCATATAAAGCCTACAAAAAATATGCTGAAGGCATTTATAACTTACCACCTATTAATTTAAGAGATTTAATAGACTTTAGAAAACGTTACTTAAATCCTAAAATAGATATTTCTGAAGTAGAGCCTTTAAAGGATATTTTGAAGAGATTTGGTAGCGGAAGCATGTCTCATGGAGCACTCTCAAAAGAGGCACATGAAACTTTAGCTATTGGGATGAATAGGATTAAAGGAGCATCATGCAGTGGTGAAGGTGGTGAGGATGAAAAAAGATTTAGTATTATGAAAAATGGAGATAGTGCAAATTCTAGGGTAAAACAGATTGCATCAGCAAGATTTGGGGTAACAATTAATTATTTAAATAACTGTAATGAAATTGAAATCAAAATGGCACAAGGCGCAAAACCAGGCGAGGGAGGTCAGCTTCCAGGTTTTAAAGTTTCAAAAGAAATCGCAAAACTAAGGCACTCAACTCCTGGTGTCACATTAATTTCTCCACCTCCTCATCACGATATCTACTCAATAGAAGATTTAGCACAATTAATTTATGACTTAAAGCAAATTAATCCAAATGCAAGAATAGGTGTTAAACTTGTTGCATCCTCAGGAATTGGAACAATTGCTGCTGGAGTTGCTAAAGCAAAAGCAGATATAATTTTAATTTCAGGTCATAATGGTGGTACTG
>CAZBRW010000034.1:0-7340 GCA_964494555.1 uncultured Candidatus Pelagibacter sp.
AAAATTAATTTTATTTCTCCCTATGTAGAACTTCCAAAAAAACTAACTATTGAGGAAAACTTAAAGGTTTATGGAAAATTATATGGTGTCAAAGATTTAAAAGAAAAAATTCTAAATTTGATGGATGATTTAAATTTAATCGAATTTAGAAGAAGGAAAACAGGTGAACTTTCTTCAGGTCAGAAAAACAGAGTTTCATTAGCCAAAGCATTAATCAATGAACCAGAGATTTTACTCTTAGATGAACCAACTGCAAGTCTAGACCCTGATATAGGGGACTATATAAGAACCTATTTAGAAAATTTTGCATCGAAAAAAAAAACTACCATTCTATTAGCCTCACATAATATGAATGAAGTGGAAAGACTTTGTAGTGAAGTAATGATGATGAAAAAAGGTGAAATTATTGACAAAGGTACTTGTTTTGATCTTATAAAAAAACATGGCAGAAAAAACCTTGAAGAAACTTTTTTAAAAATAGTAAGGGAGTAATATGAAATTTCATAGAATAATTGCTTTATCTCTGCGCCATCTATACTTGATTAAAGGTTCTTTTCCACGAATCCTAGACTTAATTTATTGGCCAACTATACAAATAATTCTATGGGGGTTTATCTCAAAATTTTTTACAATGTATAGTGACTATTATAATAATACAATTGGTGTTATTTTAAGTTGTGCGATATTGTATGATTTTTTATTTCGATCAAGTATCAGCTTTAATATGCTATTTTTAGAGGAAATTTGGAGCAGAAACTTTACAAATCTTTTTGTTGCACCAATTAAAGTAAATGAAATTATAATAGCTCTTACATCAACAGCATTGATTAGGACAATAATTGGAATTGTTCCAGCAATTATTTTAATGAGCCCACTATTTGGTGTATCATTGTTAAAAATGGGTCCAAGTCTTTTTCTACTTTTTTTAAGTTTATATTTATTTGGTACAACTCTAGGTTTATTGGTAACCTCAGGATTATTGAGATTTGGTCCAGCATTTGAAAATACTGCATGGTCCTCGCTTTTTCTTTTAGCTCCTTTAGGTTGTGTTTATTATCCAATATCAATTTTACCAGATTGGTTACAGACAATAGCAAAATGTCTTCCTCTTGTTTATATTTTTGAAGAAACTAGATCTATTTTACTAAACAACGTGGTGAATTATAAAAATATATTTTCTGCTCTGCTTCTTAATATAATTTATTTTATTGGATCAATTATAATTTTCTACTTGGCTTTCAATGGAGCAAGAAAGAAGGGAACTTTGGTAAATATGGGTGAATAATATGGTGCGCCCGCAAGGAGTCGAACCCTGAACCTCCAGAGCCGAAATCTGGCGCTCTATCCAGTTGAGCTACGAACGCATATAGTATTAATATTACATATTATGAAAAATATCATTAATTTAATAGTAACAGATAAAGAAAAAAACCAAAGAATTGATCAATTTATTACGGCTAAAGAAAATCAACTAAGCAGAACAAGAATAAAAAATTTGATTCTTAAAAAAAAACTTCAAATAAATAAAAATATTATAGAAAATCCAGCAAAAAAAGTTAACGAAGGGGACAAAATTTATTTAGAGATACCTGAACCAATGAAAGTATCTCTCAAACCATATAAATATAAACTAAATATATTATATGAAGATGAAGATTTAATCGTCATAAATAAAGACGCTGGAATATCGATGCATCCTGGTCCTGGAAATTATGACAATACTTTAGTAAATGCATTAGTATATTATGATTATAAAAATTTATCTAATATAGGAGACGAACTAAGACCGGGAATAGTTCATAGAATAGACAAAGATACATCGGGTTTAGTATTAATTGCAAAAAATAATTCTTCACACGAAATTTTATCAAAACAGTTTAATGAACATTCAATCATTAGAGTATATCAAGCGCTAATATGGGGTAAATTAAGACCACAAAACGGGAAAATTAAGACATATATTACTAGAAGTTCAAAAAATCGCCAACTAATGGAAGTTAGTAGTTCCAAAGGTAAACTGGCGATTACTAATTATAAAACTTTAGAAGTCTTTGAAAATAATAAAACCCCCACTTTAAGTTTGATTGAATGTAAGTTGGAAACAGGTAGAACTCATCAAATTAGAGTGCATATGGGGCATAAAGGAAACAATATATTAGGTGATCAAAAATATAAAAAAAAATTCAAAAAATTAAAAAACATAGATCCAATTTTAAAAAAATATGTTACCGAACTTAATAGGCAATTTTTACATGCAAAAGTAATTGGCTTTACTCACCCAAGAACAGGTGAAAAATTAGAATTTAGTTCAAATTTACCAAATGATTTAGAAAAAATAGTTAAAAAGCTTAGAAATAGCTATAAATAAAAGTATTGTAAAATTTAAAATATTTATTAAATAAATACTTTCATGACTACTACAACTTACAAAGTACCAGCGTTATCTAGCGAAGGAGGTCTTTCAGCTTATTTAACACAAATTAAAAAGTTTCCAATATTAGAAGCTGAGGAAGAATATATGCTTGCAAAAAATTGGAAATCTACAGGTAATGTAAAATCTGCTGAAAAATTAGTTACAAGTCATTTAAGATTAGTTGCAAAAATCGCAATGGGATATAAAGGTTATGGTTTGCCATTAAATGAAATGATTTCAGAAGGAAATGTTGGTTTAATGCAAGCAGTTAAAAAATTTGAACCTGAAAAAGGGTTTAGACTCGCAACTTATGCGATGTGGTGGATAAAAGCTTCCATACAAGAGTATATTCTAAGATCGTGGAGTTTAGTTAAGATAGGTACAACTACCGCACAGAAAAAATTATTTTTCAATTTAAAAAAAATTAAAAATCAAATTAGTCCTAGAAGTGAGGGAGATTTAAAAAAAGAACATGTTAAAGACATAGCAGAAAGACTGAGTGTAAGTGAAGACGAGGTTGTTTCAATGAACAGACGTTTATTTGGTAAAGAGCAATCTTTAAATGCACCAATAGGCGAAGACGGAGAAGAATGGCTGGATTGGGTGGTAGACAAAGAAATGGATCAAGAGTTAAAATTTGCACAAAACGAGGAATTGGAACAAAGAAAAGACTTGCTTCAGGACTCTATAAAGATTCTAAATCAAAGAGAAAAAGATATTCTTTACTCCAGAAGACTCACTGATGACCCAAAAACATTGGAAGAATTAAGTAAAAAATTTAAAATAAGTAGAGAAAGAATAAGACAAATCGAAAATAAAGCATTTGAAAAATTACAAAAACATATGCTGAATTCTGCAAAATCTAAAAATTTACTTCCTGCAAATTAACTTTTGAAAGGATCCTCAATAAGTATTGTATCATTTCTTTCAGGACTTGTTGATATACTCGATACTTTAGATTGAATAAATTTTTCAAGTTCACTTATATATATTTTCGCATTACTAGGTAAGTCGCTGAATTTTTTTACGCCTTTAGTAGATGACTTCCAACCTTTAAAAGTTTTATATATTGGTTTTACGTCTATTTGATCATCTACAGCTGCAGGCAAATAATCAATTTTTTTTCCTTTAAGTTCATATGCTACACACATTTTAATTTCATCAAGCTCATCTAAAACATCTAGCTTTGTAAGTGCTATACCATCTATCCCTGAAATTTTAATTGTTTGTCTCACTAATACTCCATCAAACCAACCACATCTTCTTTTTCGACTTGTAACGGTTCCAAATTCTTTTCCTTTAGTTCCAAGGTGTTCACCAATTGAATCTTTTAATTCAGTTGGGAAAGGGCCTTCTCCAACTCTAGTTGTATATGCTTTTGTAATACCTAAAACATAATTAATTGAATTTGGGCCACAACCAGACCCAGTAGCTGCTGCTGATGCGACGGTATTTGATGACGTTACAAATGGATATGTTCCATGATCTACATCTAATAAAATTCCTTGCGCACCCTCAAATAAAATTTTTTTTCCTTTTTTTTTAAATTCATCAATTTTTTTCCAAACTGGTTGTGAGTATTTTAAAATTTCAGGAGCTATTTTCATTAAATCTTTTTTTAATTTGTCTTTTTGATAAATAGATTTTCCTAATCCTTTTCTAATTGCATTATGATGCATCAAAACTGTTTTTAATCTATTATCCAAATTTTTTTCTGAGAGTAAATCCATAACTCTTATAGATCTTCTTCCAACTTTGTCCTCATATGCTGGCCCAATTCCTCTCCTAGTCGTTCCAATTTTAGCTTTTCCAGCAGCATCTTCTCTAATCTCATCCATTTCTTTATGAAATGGTAAAATAAGATTAGCAGACTCGGAAATAATTAAATTTGTTTGACTTATATCTATACCTTTTAATTTAATTTCTTTTATTTCATCGATTAAAGCCCAAGGATCAATAACAACTCCATTCCCAATTATCGATATTTTTTTTTTTCTAACTATCCCCGATGGTAACAGTCTAAGTTTATAAGTAACGCCATCTATTACAAGAGTATGTCCAGCATTATGTCCTCCCTGAAATCTGACTACAATATCAGCTTGACTTGATAGCCAATCAACAATCTTGCCCTTTCCTTCATCTCCCCATTGAGATCCTATTACAACTACATTTTTCATTTAAATTTTTTATTTATGTTAATAGTATACAAATGGTTAATTGGCCCATGACCTTTTCCAAATTTTGGTCTTGTTTTGATTGAATAATTAACATAATTAATTGCCATCTCACAAGATTTCTTTAACGTTTTTCCACATGAATAAAAAGTTGCTATTGCACTAGAAAGTGTACAGCCAGTGCCATGGGTATCTGTTGTATTAATTTTTTTTTTTTTAAAAATTTTAATTTCTTTTCTATTTAAAAAAACATCCTGAACGATTGTTGTATTAAGATGGCCTCCTTTTAATAACACATTTTTTGCCCCAAGTTTAAGTAACTCTTTTGAAGCGATTATCATGTCATTTAAATTCTTAATTTTTAATTTTGTTAATATTTCTGCTTCAGGAATATTAGGCGTTACTAAACTTACTTTTTTTAGTAAATGAGATTTTAAAATTTTTATTGACCTATTATTTATGAGTTTTGTTCCGCCTTTAGCAACCATGACAGGATCTAGTACTATCTTATTTATTTTTATTTTATCTAAAGATTTTAAAACTGATTTAATTATATCTTCTGAATGGAGCATTCCTATTTTAATAACATCTGGTTTTATATCTTTAGAAGTGAATTCAATTTGATTAGATATTTCTTTTGCAGGAATAGATTTGATTGATAGAACGCCGGTAGTATTTTGAGAAGTAATAGCAGTAATAGCTGTCATTGCATAAGATCCAAGAGATGTAACAGTTTTTATATCAGCTTGTATCCCAGCTCCACCAGAAGAGTCTGAGCCGGCAATAATTAATATTTTAGATTTTGGTTTCAATTTATTTAAGAGACTTTTTAATTAATGTAATACATTTTTTTAATAAATTTTTATTAACCGACTCGCCCATTATTCTTATTTTCGGTTCAGTACCTGACTTTCTCACCAACATTCTTCCTTGGTTTTTCATTAATTTTGAGGCTTTAGAAATTGCTTTTTTGCATTTTAATGAATCTAAAATTGATTTATCTTTTACTATCACATTTTCTAGCACTTGTGGTGTTGGTTTGAATACATCAAATAATTCACTGGCTTTTTTACCTTTTCTCATAGAAAATAAAATCTCTAATGCAACTAAAAGGCCATCTCCGGTAGTGGCAAATTTTCCAAGAATAATGTGTCCAGACTGCTCTCCACCAAGATTAAATTTAAATTTTTGCATTTTTTCTTTAACGTATCTGTCTCCAACATTGGCGCGAATAAAATTAATTTTATTATTTTTAAAAAAATTCTGCAAACCATAGTTTGACATTAAGGTTCCAATTACTCCACCCTTAAGAATTTTTTTTCTCTTCCATCTTTTGCCAAGCATTGCAATAATTTGATCTCCATTAACAATATTGGCGGTTTCATCACATACTATTATTCTATCAGCATCTCCATCTAGTGATATACCTAAATCAACTTTATATTTTTTTACAAAATTTTTAATATTATTTGGAAATGTTGAGCCACAATTATTATTGATATTAAAGCCATTTGGTGAGGTTCCTATTTCATACACTTTTGCCCCTAAAGATCTCAAAAGTTTAGGACCTGACTTATAACCAGCTCCATTTGCACAATCTATTGCAATCTTTAAACCTTTAAGACTAAAATTTTTAGGAAAATTTTTTTTTAAAATTTTAATATATTCTTCATTTGCATTCTCAAGTCTCTTTACTCTTCCTAACATGTCATTTTGAGACAGATTTTTTTTTATTTTAGAGTCTATTAGCTTTTCAATTTTTTTTTCTATTTTATCAGAAAGTTTAAGTCCATCTGGTCCAAATAATTTTAAACCATTATCATAGTAAGGATTGTGTGATGCTGTTATCATTATTCCCATATTAGCTTTCATTTTTTTCGTCAACATCGCCAAACCATTTGTTGGTAATGGGCCTAAAGTATAAACATGCATTCCCGCTGATGCTAAACCAGAAACAATCGCAGGCTCTAAAGTATATCCAGATAGTCTTGTATCCTTTGCAATTATTGCTGTTTGTTTTGTTCTTTTTTGATTTTTAAAATATGCACCTGCGGCTAAACCAAATTTAAAAAACATTTCCCCATTGATGTTTCCTTCATTTACTTTTCCACGGATTCCATCAGTGCCAAAATATTTTTTAGACATTATTATATATTTAAAGATTTAAAAACTCTAATGCTTTGATTTACTTCATTCACATCATGGACTCTTAATATCTGTACACCTTGCATCATTGTATATAAACTTGAAGATATTGTTCCGCCTATTCGACTTTTACTATCATTAATTCCAGAAAGTTCTTTTATAAATTTTTTTCTTGAAACACCCAACATTACAGGAAAACCAAGAGAATGAAAAATGGAAATATTCTTCAAGATGGTAAGATTATGTTTCAAATTTTTACCAAAACCAATTCCTGGGTCTAATATTATGTTATTGTGATTAATGCCTTTTCTTCTTATTTCTAAAATTTTCTTTTCGAAGAAATCATATATATCTAATAAGACATTTTTATATTGAGGATTTTTTTGCATTGTTTTGGGATTTCCTTTCATATGATGTAACACAAAAGGTGCTCCCGTTTTTTTTAATATATTTAATGTTTTTGGATCATGATTTAAGCCAGATACATCATTAATTAAATTTACATTATTGAGCAATCCTTTTTTCATTATCTGACTTTTCCTAGTATCTAATGAAATAAAAAATTTTGATTTCTTAAGTTGATTTAAAGTTTCTTTAATTCTTTCCCA
>CAZBRW010000035.1:0-6787 GCA_964494555.1 uncultured Candidatus Pelagibacter sp.
CCTGAACCCATTACAATTCCTGTTTTAAAATTACTTACATCTTTTTCTTCTAAACCCGAATCCTCAATTGCCTCTTTCATTGCAATATAATTATACGCAGAGCCTGACCCCATAAATCTAATAGTTTTTCTATCTATGTGATCTTCAAGCTTTATTTTTGGTTTTCCATGTACATGACTTTTAAGATTATGCTCTTTATATTCTTCAGAAAAAGAGATTCCTGATTTTGAGTTAAGTAAAGATTGTTTTACCTCTTCTTGATTATTTCCAAGGCATGACACTATACCTAAACCAGTAATTACCACTCTTCTCATTATTTAAATAATCCTACTTTTAAGTTTTCTGCTGAATAAATTTTTTTTCCATCAGCTTTTAAAATTCCATTAGCCAAACCAACAGTAGTTCCTTCTTTTGCAAGTACTCTTTTCATATCTACTTCATATTTTGCAATTTTTACATCTTTTAAAACTTCTCCCGTAAACTTTACAGTGTTAACTCCTAAAGCTCTTCCTTTGCCAGGATTTCCTAGCCATCCTAAATAAAAACCAACCAGTTGCCACATTGCATCTAATCCTAGACATCCTGGCATGACAGAATCATTTTTAAAATGACAATCAAAAAACCATAAGTCATCTTTAATATCTAGTTCTGCTTCAATTATGCCTTTTTTAAAAGTTCCGCCATCTTGTTTAATATTTGTTATTCTATCAAACATGAGCATTGGGGGTAAAGGTAATTTGGCATTTCCTGGTCCAAAAAGTCCGCCATTTCCGCAATTAATTAGATCTTCATAATTGTATGACGATTTTTTATTCATAATTTAAGAACCTTCTTACTTTATTAGTTATAATAACAATATACAAATGCTCTATAATTGTTATAAAATAAGCATAAATATGACAATTGAACAAGAATTAATTAAAAAATTAAGATCCTCTAGTTTAAGACCCACAAAGCAGAGATTAGAGATTTGTAGAGTATTGTTCGACCGTCATAAGACCTTTCATTTTACAATCAGTGATTTAGCTCAAATTTTAAATGAAAAATCAAGAAATAAAATTTCCTTAGCGACAATTTATAATACAGTTGACGTTTTGAGGTCTAAAGGCCACTTAAAAGAAATTTCAATTAATAGTGATAAAACTTTTTTTGATACAAATATTTCTGATCACCATCACTTTTTTAATGAAAACACGAGCGAACTTACTGATTTCTACGATGAAGATATTGGTCAAATTAAAATCAAAAAAACTATTCCAGGAAAAAAAATAAAATCCGTAGAAGTATTAGTTAAAGTTGCAAATAATAACTAAAATCAAAAAGCTGAACTCGAAATATTTAAAATACCTTAGAACTATTCTAACATATTGACACTAGTTTAGAATCGTTATAAAGTAAACCTATGAGCAGTGAATTAGTTAAAGAACAATCAAAATGTCCTTTTACAGGAGTTGGCACACCACCCAAGCACTCAACTGGTAAAGGGCAATCAAATAGAGATTGGTGGCCAAACAGTTTAAATCTTAAAATTTTAAGTCAGCATTCTTCATTGGTAAATCCCATGGGTGAAAAATTTAATTATAAAAAAGAATTTAAAAAACTAAATTTTAAAGCATTAAAAAAAGATCTACTTAAATTAATGACAGACTCACAAAGTTGGTGGCCTGCTGATTATGGTCACTATGGACCTTTTTTTATCCGGCTTGCCTGGCATGCTGCCGGAACATATAGGACTGGTGACGGAAGAGGTGGAGCGGGAACTGGAAATCAAAGATTTGCACCATTAAATAGCTGGCCAGACAATGTTAATTTAGATAAAGCAAGATTGTTGCTTTGGCCTATTAAAAAAAAATACGGCAAAAGAATTTCTTGGGCTGACTTGTTTATATTAGTAGGAAATATATCTCTAGAGTCTATGGGTTTTAAGACTTTTGGATTTGGAGCAGGAAGAGAGGATATTTGGGAACCAGAGGAAGATATTTATTGGGGATCAGAAAAGGAATGGTTAGGTGTAAATCGTTATAGTGGAAAAAGGGATTTAGAAAACCCTTTAGGAGCTTCACACATGGGTTTAATTTATGTAAACCCCCAAGGTCCTGATGCAAACCCAGACCCCTACTTAGCAGCTCACGATATTAGAGAAACTTTTGGCCGTATGGCAATGAATGATTATGAGACAGTTGCACTTGTTGCCGGAGGACATACTTTTGGTAAATCTCATGGAGCAGCACCTGAGTCTCATAAAGGGCCCGAGCCAGAAGGATCAAAAATACATGAGCAAGCAACTGGATGGAATAGTAATTATAAAAGCGGTTTGGGGGTTGATACAATAAGCAGCGGAATAGAAGGCGCTTGGACCTCAAATCCAATTAAATGGGACATGGGATATTTTGATAATTTATTTGGGTACGACTGGGAACTAGCAAAAAGTCCAGCTGGAGCCCATCAGTGGAAACCGAAAAAAAATGGTCATGCAATTGATCTAACCCCTGATGCACATGAAAAATCAAAGAAAAACTTACCGATGATGCAAACTACCGATTTATCCTTAAAGTTAGACCCTAAATATGGTCCAATATCAAGACATTTTCACAAAAATCCAGACGAGTTCGCTGATGCTTTCGCAAGGGCCTGGTTTAAACTAACTCATCGAGACATGGGGCCAAGAGCAAACTATCTTGGAAGCGATGTTCCCAAAGAAGAACTTATTTGGCAAGATCCGATAACAAAAAATAAATATAAATTAAAAAACAAAGATATTGAAATTTTAAAGAAAAAAATATCTAAATCTGGCTTAAGTATTTCTCAACTAGTTTCAACCGCATGGGCTTCAGCTTCAACTTTTAGAGGATCTGATAAAAGAGGTGGTGCTAATGGCGCAAGAATTGCTCTCCAGCCTCAGAAAGATTGGAACGTTAATAATCCTTCTAAATTATCAGGAGTGATAAAAACCTTTAATAAAATTAAAAAAGAATTTGATACAAAAAGTAAACTCGTTTCTTTAGCTGACTTGATAGTTTTAGGAGGATCAGTAGGACTTGAAAAAGCTGCTAAAAAAGCTGGCAAAAAAATTAAAGTCCCATTTAAAGCAGGAAGGGGAGACGCAAACCAAAAACAAACCGATATTAATTCATTCAATCTTCTAGAACCATTAGCTGATGGTTTCAGAAATTATGTAAAATTAAATGCCAAAGGATACGTGAACGGCAAAAGTACACCGACCATCTCTTCAGAGGAAATGTTAATTGATAAAGCTCAACTTCTTGGATTAACAGGTCCGGAAATGACAGTATTAATTGGGGGTATGCGAGTTTTAGAAACGAATTATGATGGTTCAGATTATGGTGTATTTACAAAAAAACCTGGGGCATTAACCAATGACTTTTTTATAAATTTGTTAGACATGAGAACTACCTGGAAAGAGATAGATAAGGAAGAACAGTTTTTTGAAGGAATGGATCGCAAAACAAAAAAAGTTAAGTGGAAAGCTACTAGAGCCGATTTAATTTTTGGATCAAATTCTCAATTAAGAGCATTATCTGAAGTTTATGCTACTGACGATGCAAATGATAAATTTATAAATGACTTTGTATCTGCTTGGACAAAGGTAATGAATTTAGATCGTTTTGATTTAAATTAATTTAAGAAGCCCCATACATTTTCAAGTTCAATCCATCCTGAGTAGTTATCTGTTTTAACACTGCACCATTCTAAAAGGCATTTTTTTACAAATAATAATCTACCCTTTTTTATTTTAACCAAAGGTTCAGAAAATCTACTGTTTTCTTTAAAAATTAGTTTATCTTCCAGAACAATTAAAGACTTTGATTTTTTAAGTTGAGTACGATGTATCCAGCCACTATTTTTTTTATGATCAATAATTCTTCTAAAATTTTCTTTTTTATCAATTATTTTTACAGGTAAAAATCTCTTTTTATAAACGTATTTAATGGGATAATCAAAGCTTGGTCCATATCTAACATTAACTTTATTGTTCTTTAACATTAAAAAATAATTTTTTTCTGGTAAAACAGAAGTTGGATACAAAAATAAAAATAAAAATATTGTCAATCTTAGCATATACAATTTTTCTTTTTTGAAAATTTGGCTTTTCTAAAAGTTAAATCAATTAAATTTATTATTAAAATATATCTATTTAAGTTATTTTTTATATTTAAAATATTTTTTAAAACCTCATTTGATTGAAGATGACCAACTATTCCTGCTACAGGCCCAAGAACACCCTCTGTTTCACAATTTAAGGTATCATTTGAGGGCATGTTTTGGTAAAAACACTTTAAACATGGCGTTTTTAATTTACTGAAATCGAATGTAAAAAGATGTCCATCAAACCTACTTATTGCGCCCACAACAAGAAATTTTTTATATTTAATACAATATTCATTCAACAAAAATTTAGTTTCAAAATTGTCAGAACCATCTACAATTATCTCGTAATCTTTAAAAATTTTTTCTAAATTATTTTTAGTTATTTTTTTTTTAAAGGTTTTTACTTTTACTATTGGATTTATTAATTTAATTTTTTTTTTTATAACATCTACTTTATATTTACCAATATCTTTAGAAGTAAACATCGACTGTCTATGAATATTCGATAAATTTACTTTATCATAATCAGCTATTCCAATTCTTCCAACACCTGCCCGAGATAAACAGTCAGAAACTGGCGATCCTAACCCGCCTCCACCAATAATTAAAACTTTTGAATTTAATATTTTTTTTTGTCCGATGGGGCCAATATTTTTCAAAATTATTTGTCTAGAATATCTCTCAATACATTCTTTACTAAATCCAATATTCATTTCATTCAAATTTAATATTTAAAATTTTTATATCAAATTAATTTATTTGAGAGATAACTTTTTCAACTAATCTCTTGGCTAATAAAGATTTTTTCATTTTAGGAAATTTTTCACTGCTTTTGTCTTTATAGAAAATTGTTACCTCATTATAATCTGACTCAAATCCTATTGAGTCATCTGATACATTATTAGCAATTATCCAGTCACAATTTTTTTGTTCAATTTTTACTTTTGAGTTTTTTAGTAAATTATTTGTTTCTGCTGAAAAACCGATAACAATTTTCGGTCTTAGACTGTTATGATTTGAAACATGATTTAAAATATCAATATTTCTTTCAAACTCGAGATTTATGTCATTTTCTTTCTTTATTTTTGTGTTACTATAATTTTTAACTTTCCAGTCTGATACAGCAGCAGAAAAAATTGCAATATCGGAAGGTAAATTTTCCAAAGTTCTTTTAAACATCTCTTCACCTGATTTAACTTTTATAGTTTTGATACCTTCCAGAGAACTCAAATTAGTAGGACCTGTAATGAGAGTTGTCTCTATTCCAAATTCTTGTAAGCATTTTGCTATTTCATAACCTTGTTTACCACTCGATCTGTTTGTCATATATCTTATGGGGTCAATGTATTCATGGGTTGGACCTGCTGTAACTAAAGCAGTAAGTTTAGAATTATTTAGTAAATTTTTAAAATATCTATCTAAATAATTAATAGTTATCAATGGTTCAGTCATTTTACCTTGGCCATACTCTCCACATGCCATGTCACCTATTTCAGGACCAATTATTCTATAACCAAAGTCTATTAATTTATTGATATTTTTTTTATTTGAAACATGTTCCCACATTCTAACATTCATTGCAGGAGCTAAAAAAATTTTTTTATTTGAAGCTAAAATAACTGTAGACGCTAAGTCATCAGCAATACCGTTGGCTAGTTTAGAAATAGTATTTGCAGTTGCGGGAGCTATTAAAATTACATCAGACCATCTTGATAGAGATATATGATCCATTTCAGCTTCATTTTTAAAATCAAAAAGGTTTGAGTAAATTTTTTCTTGGGACAACGAAACTACAGAAAGTGGCGTAATAAATTTTTTTGCATTTTTTGTTAAAATAGTTTTTACAGTTGAGCCATTTTTTTTTAATAATCGTATTAGCTCTAAAGACTTATAAGCAGCAATACCTCCACAAATTATTAATAAAATTTTTTTATTTTTTAAATTTTCCATAAAATAATTAAAATACTATGATACCTAAAAATACAAGCAGTAATAATCCAATAATACTTTGATTTCTAAATGATTTTATTTCTGACCTTTTTTCTTCCAGGGCTGAATAAGACTTTGAATTTTGAGGTATTTGTCCACTTGCTAAAAAAGTTAAGGCTTGATTAGCTTTTTCCATAATTTTTGGAAGTTCTGGTAATTTTTTTAAAACTTCTGAAGACTCTTTTAAGGCTTCACTTAAATTATTAATTGGATGTTTAGTTTCTTTTAACCATTTTTCTAATACAGGCTTTGATGTTTCCCAGATATTTGTTTCAGGATTTAATTTTCTTGCAACTCCTTCAACAACTACCATAGTTTTCTGAAGTAAAAGTAATTGAGGTTGTGTTTGCATATTAAATTTTTCTGTAATCTCAAATAGCTGCGTTAATAGTTTACCGCCAGATATATCTTTGACTGATTGTCCAAATATAGGTTCTCCTATCGACCTTAATGCCTGAGCTAGCTCATCAATCTGCACGTTTTGAGAAACTAATCCAGCTTGGATATGAACCTCAGCTACTTTTTTATAATCTCTTTTAATAAAACCATATAATATTTCAGCCAAGTATCTTCTATTTAATTTATCAATTCTTCCCATTATGCCAAAGTCTATAGGAACTATATGACCAGAATTATCTATAAAAAGGTTTCCTTGATGCATATCTGCATGAAAAAAACCATCTCTTAC